>JBBRGA010000070.1:0-18046 GCA_038241115.1 Burkholderiales bacterium
TCGGCTGTCCATGTGGTTCCTGGTCAGGGTTTGGGGGTGGGCGGGCGTGCAGCTGAAGCCGGGTGTGCAACTTGGGGGGGGGGTACTGCGGGTTTGTGGTGCGCTGCTGCGGGGGGGGTCGCAGCGGCGAGGTAAACGGCAGCGAGGATGCTGAAGATGTAGGCCTGCACCATGCCGGTCAGCAGGCCCAGCAGCGTCATGACCACCGGAAACAGAAACGGCGTGATGGTCATCAAAATGCCGACGATCATCGCGCCGCTCATCATGTTGCCGAACAGCCGCACGGCCAGCGCCAGGGTTCGCGAGACCTCGCTGATGAGGTTGAACGGCAGCATGATGAAGGTCGGTTGAAGGTAAGACTTCAAGTAGCCGCCCAGGCCCTGCGCACCGATACCGTAAAGCGGCACCGCCACAAAAACGCACAACGCCAACGCCACGGTGGTGGACAGCGATCCGGTGGGCGGCTCGTAGCCCGGGACGATGGTGGCCAGTGCAGCGGCGGCCACGAACAGAAACAAGGTGCCCAGAAATGCAAGGTAGCGCTCGGGCTGCCTGAGGCCCACTTCGCGAATTTGTTGGCTGATGCCGGTGACGACAATTTCCAGCAAGTTCTGCCAGCGCGAGCGCTCGTGATGGGTCGAGAGCTTGCGTGTGATCAGCATCGAGCCCATCACCAGCGCCGCCATCAAGGCCCAAGTGAACACGATGGTGCCGTTCAGCTTGAACAGCCCGTGCTGCCAGAAGATGAGTTGATCAGGGCCCAGTCGCATGGCGCGTCAGCTTGAGCCGGTTGTGGCTTGGCCGCCGCCATGATGGACAGCAACGGATTGGCCAGCAACGGAATGGCCAGCAACAGGGGCGCCGGACGAAGCTTGCGCAGCCTTGAGTGCGGTGAGCCGAACGACCGCCCAGCGCGCCATCCAGAAGCCCAGCAGGCAGGCCAGCAGCCTGCGCCAGTCGCCGCCCGACACAGCAATGAATCCACCCACCACACACGCCATGCGCAGCAGCAGGCTGCCGCCCACCCACAGCGCGGGCCGCGGCGATGCGAAAGCGCGGCGCAGCGTCCACCACAGGCCGCCGAAAAAAAGCAGACCCAGCAGGCTACCGGCGGACCCGGCGAGGAGCAGGGCAAAGCTCTGGGTCAGGGTCTGGTTCATGGTGGGTCAGTCGCCAGACTCGGGAAGGTCGGCGTCAGTGGCCCCGTGCATCGCACGGTCCTGTTGGGCCACCCAGCGCCAGGCGTTCAGACAGCCGAGCACCAGGCCAGCCATCAGCAAGGCCAGCGACCATGGGTGCGCGCCGGGGTAGCGCGAATCGAGCCACAGGCCAATCGCCGCACCCAGCAGCGTCGGCACTACCACAGACCAGCCGATCAGGCCCATCATGCCGAGGCCCGACCAGACACCGGGCGCGTCATCGCGGCGAGCGCGCAATTTGCGTGCGGCCTTGGTGGCAACCTGCTGCGCCATCAATTCCGAGGGTGTGCGGTCATTCGGCATGGAACCTCGCGAAGCGGCCGACGAAGCTGCTCTCCAGCGTTTGAGTGGCCGCCCGCGCGCCAAGCGCCAGAGCGTCCAGCGTCAGGTAGTCGCGGCGCACCGCGTCGCGCAGGCCAGCCAGGTCGGTGCCCGTCGACGCATGCCGCACGGAGACCCGCACCTCGTTGCCAGTCTTGACCAGCACGCCCTCGTCCACGGCGATGAAAACCTCGCCGTCGGCGTCGCTCTGGTAGGTCAGGATGCCTGGCACCAGGGCAGCGACGCAGTCGCGTCTGCGCGGCAACAAACCGAACGATCCTTCGCTGGTTTCGGCGACGATGCTGGACACGCCGGTCTTCTCAACAAAGACCCGGTAAGGCAGCAAGACCTTAAGGCGCATGCGCTGCCTCCGGCTGCGGTGTCTTGTCGGCGGCCGCCGTGTCAGCGGTTGCGGGTGCGGTTGCGGTTGCGGTTGCGGGTGCGGTGGTGGTTTTCGGGCCCGTCTTCGCCTCTGAAATCGCACCGATCATGTACAGCGCGCTCTCGGGCTGGTCCTTGAACTCATCGCGCAAGATGCGCTCGCAACCATCGAGTGCGTCTGCGAGGCTGACCAGCTTGCCGGGCAAACCGGTGAACTGCTCGGTGGTGAAAAAGGGCTGCGTCAGGAAGCGCTCCAGACGGCGCGCCCTCGCGACGACATCACGGTCGGCTGGCGACAACTGCTCCAGGCCCAGCATCGCGATGATGTCTTTCAGGTCGGCGTACTGCGCCAGCGTGCGCCGAATCTCTTGTGCCAGCGCGTAATGGCGCTTGCCGACGATGCCCGGCGTGGCCATTTTGGAGTTCGATTGCAGCGGATCAATGGCCGGGAAAAGGCCCTCACCGGCCCGCTTGCGCGACAGCACCAGCGACGCCGACAGGTGCGAGAAGGTGTGCACCGCTGCCGGGTCGGTGAAGTCGTCGGCCGGTACGTAAACCGCCTGAATCGAGGTGATGGCACCGCTGTCGGTGTTGGCGATTCGCTCTTCCAGTTCCGACAGTTCGGTGCCCATGGTCGGCTGATAGCCAAGGCGCGAAGGCATCTGCCCCATCAACCCGGACACCTCGGAGCCGGCCTGGATGAAGCGAAAAATGTTGTCGACCAGCAGCAGCACATCACTCCGCTCGTCGTCGCGGAAATATTCGGCCATCGTCAATGCCGCTTGACCCACTCGAAAACGCGCACCGGGCGGCTCGTTCATTTGCGCGAAGACCATCACCATGTTCTTCAGCACATCGGCCTTTTGCATTTCGGAATAGAGGTCCTGGCCTTCACGGCAGCGCTCGCCGATGCCGCAAAAAATGCTCACGCCGCGGTGGGCTGTTTTGTTCGCAGACCCTGGTTTGCCGACCATGTTGTGGATCATCTCGGTCAACAGCACCGTCTTGCCCACACCCGCGCCACCGAACAGCCCCGCCTTGCCGCCGGTTTCGAGTGGCATCAGCACGTCGATCATCTTGATGCCGGTCTCGAACATCACCGAGTTGGTCGAGCGGTGAAGCAGTGGCGGCGGCTCGCGATGCACCGAGCGCCACGTCACATCCTTTGGTTCGGCTTGCCGGTCGATGGCATGGCCAAAGACGTCGAACATGCGCCCGAGGATCGCCTTGCCCACAGGCGCGAGCAACGGCCCGCCGGTGTCCGTCACCGCCATGCCGCGCGCCAGGCCCTGCGTCGGCGTGAGGGCAATACCGCGCACGTGACGTGCATCGATCTGGGTCAGCACCTCGATCGAAATGGCAGCTTCGCCGCCGTTTGGGGCGACGTGCAGCAAGGTGCGAATGGCCGGCAGCTTGTCGTCGAAACGAACGTCCACCACGCTGCCGCGCACGGCAGTGACCACGCCTGCTGGTCCGGGCGCGTGCCGCGCACCGGGCACTGATGCAGTCTCCAGGCGCAGAAGGGGTGCGCTCGATGGGCTCATCAGTTGTCTTCCTGCCGCTGGGTCATGGCTCGTCCTTTGCGCCCGCTTGATCGCCAACACCTGGCCACCTCACGATCCGACTCTGCGCCCGCCACCCATTCACGTCTGTGTGCTGGCGCACTGAGCGCTTGCGTTTGTCAAGCCTTCAACGACGACGGCGTGGCAGCTCACAGCGCCTGCTTCAGCAGGTTCAGCCGAATCGCCTCGATGGCCCGCGACGGTGCCAGTCCCTTGGGGCAGACCTCGGTGCAATTCATGATCGAGCGGCAGCGAAACAACCGGTAGACATCGTTCAGGTCGTCGAGCCGCTCTTGGGTGGCCCGGTCGCGGCTGTCAACAATGAAGCGCTCTGCTTGGAGCAGACCGGCCGGCCCGACGAATTTTTCGGGGTTCCACCAAGACGACGGCCACTGGCTGGTGCAGCACGCACACAGGATGCATTCGTACAGGCCGTTCAGCTTGTCTCGCTGCTCCGGCGTTTGAAGCCGCTCCCTTTCGGGGGGAGGTTCGTCGTTGATCAGATAAGGCTTGATCGATTGGTACTGCTTGAAGAAGCGCGTCATGTCGACGACCAGGTCGCGGATCACAGGGAAGCTGGGCAATGGGCGCAACACCACCGGCTCTTTCAAATCCCAAACCCGGGTGATGCAGGCCAGGCCGTTGCGGCCGTTGATGTTCATCGCGTCTGAACCGCAAACGCCCTCGCGGCACGACTTGCGTACCGTCAGCGTGTTGTCCTGCGCCTTGAGTCGCAAGATTACATCCAGCAGCATGCGATCGCCGTTGTTGAGGGGTTCGTCAAAGTCTTGCATGTAGGGTTTGCGGTCTTGCTCGGGGTTGAACCGATAGACGGAGAACTTCATAAGGGCCTTTCAGGGCATGCGCCGGCGGCGTGAGTGGATCGGGTTGCGCGGTTGACCTCGATCCGCATTCAGCCGTGCAGCCGCAGCAGAAGCTGCGCCGCTTCAGCGGCCACGGCCAGCAATGCGGCGGCAATCAACGACAAAACGGCAAGGCGTGGGGCCAGCGGCGCGACGTAGTCCAAGGTCACATCGCGCAGACCGACCCAGGCGTGGGTCAACAGTGCCGCGATGAACAAAACGAATACCAAGCTGACGCCGGGAACCGCCACCCAATCGCGCCAAGCCTGCTGCGACTGCGGCGCATCGAGCAGAAAGTGCACTAGCACGAAGACGACGAAACCGAGCATGAAAACCGCGCTCAGGCGCTGCACCAGCCATCCCTACAAGCCGTGCAGCGGCCTTCTCACAACACAACCCCTGCCGCCAGCAGCGCCAAGGCGATGCCGCCCACATTCACGCTCCAGGCGCTGCGCCGCGCGTTGGCCAGGTGGGAGCCCAAGCCGATGTCCATCAACAGATGCCGAACTCCCGCCAACAGGTGGTGAGACAGCGCCCAGACAAAGACCACCAGAGCCACCTTGAACCAACCTGTGCGGGCGATGCGCGTGAGCTGCTCGTACGACGCTGTGCTGGCAAGTGACAGGTGCAGCGCGTAGCCACCGAAGGGAATGCCAAGCGCCAGCACGATGCCCGTGATGCGGTGCGCGATCGAGGTCAGCGCGCCCACCGGCATCTGAATTTGTGTCAGTTTGAAGAACACCGGGCGCGAGACCTTGTGCTGAGTCATCGGCGGCCTTGAAGGCTGAAGGTCGCAAGCCGCTGCTTCAGCGCGGGCAGCAGATCGTGTTCAAACCACGGGTTGCGCTGGAACCAGGGCGTGTTGCGGGACGACGGGTGCGGCAGCGGCAGAACGTCGGGCCCGAATTCGCGCCAGGCCTTGACCGTCTCGGTCAGCGACGGCTTGCGCCGACGACCCAGAAAATGGCGCTGCGAATGCAGGCCGATCAAGAGGGTCAGCTCGATGCTTGGCAATCTGGCCAGCAACTGATCGAGCCACAGATCGGCGCATTCACGCCGCGGCGGCAGATCTCCACCCCGGCCGCGCCCCGGGTAGCAAAAGCCCATGGGAATGATCGCGACTTCGCAGGCGTCATAAAAATGCGCTGTGTCCAGACCGGTCCAGGCGCGCAGACGATCACCGCTGGCGTCGTCCCAAGGAACCCCCGAGGTGTGAACGCGAACGCCAGGGGCTTGGCCCACGATCAGCAGGCGCGCCGACGCCTGCGCCTGCAGCACCGGTCGCGGACCCAGCGGCAAACTCGCCTCGCAGACACGGCAGCTTCGCACCTCGACCAGCAGGCCTGCAAGGTCTTGCCTCGGCGCCAGGGCCAAGGTTTCACGCAGTCGGGTCGCGTTCTTCATAGGTTCGCTGCACTGTGCTTGCGCGCTGTCGGCGCACATGCGGCAGGCGCCACGCACACTGCTCGCGCATGCGGCGCTGCGACCAAATCAGCGTGCAGACTGGACATCACAAGCAACTCGCGAATCTGCTCATTTGGTCAAGTGCGTTGACCAGTACGCGTTGACCAGCTGACTTTGTTTTTCAAAGTCGCTCGTGGCCGAAAACTGGTCTTCCTTGACTTGCGGCGCTGCTGACATCACGGGTTTTGTGGTGTTGAGCACCAACAGCTTCGCACCAGCGGTGGCTCTGAAATCAGCCCACGGCACGGGAACGAATTTTTCGTTGATGCCAAACAGGCCGCCGCGTCCGATCACCAGGTACGCGATCTGGCCGGTCTTCGGACTGAGCACGAGATCATTGACGCTGCCCAGCGAGTCACCTTTCGGGCTCAGCACCTCGGTGCCGATCAATTGGTCCGAACGGAACGAGACATTCTGGCCATCCACGGGCACGGCCGCGGCCAGTTGCGCGTTACGCCACTCGGAGGCGTTGTATCGGGGCACTTTGCCGCTGCGCAGTTCGCCGGCGTAGCGGCCGTAGATTTCTCGGGTCTCGCTGAGCAGCGTTTCGCAGGCCTGCTGCTGTCCGCGCTGCGCCATGATCTGTGCAGACGCCAGCAGTGTGCGTATCTCGTAGCCGGGCCGCGCGCGCCAGTACGCGCCCCCCATTGGCGTGGCGGTGCCGGTGATGAGCGGTCTGACTTCGTCATATGCATATCCGTGCATCGGATAGCCGTAACCGTAGCCCGAGCCGCCGCGCCAGTAGCCGTCTTTTTCCAGCATCACCTGAAACGAGCTCAGGTCTGTCAAGCACTTCTCGGCAACCGATTTTTGGGCAACCGGTGTCGCGACGGCGGCCTTGGCGGGCTCGGCAGACGCTGCACGCGCCTGTTCGACCGCGATGAGTGACAACGCCGCAGCCGTCAAAAGTGCCAGCGCGCTGCGCTGCGGTGTGGCGGGATAAAAGAGCAGTTTGGTGGTTTTCATGATGATTTCCTGAGGTGGGGTGAGGTCGGGTGAGGTGTGATGTGGTGAGGTAAAAAACCGGGTGTTTGGACACTTGAAAGGTGAATGGACCTGCGGGATCCTCCTAGGCAGAGCGCAATTGACAGACCGAATGCAGCGTGCCTGTTGCTTCCCAGAATGAGGCTTGGAAAGCTCAGCGTCTGTTCGACAGCGCACTGACGGACGACCCTGGCCGCGTGCACTCTTGCAAGGTGATGAAAGACACCCAACTTCCTGACCCGAGCGCCGAACCCAAGCACAGCGACGCTTTGGTCGTCTTCGGCTTCACCGGCGACTTGGCCTGCAAGAAGATTTTTCCGGCGCTGTACGCCATGGTGAAGAAGGGCCACCTGACGGTGCCGGTGATCGGTGTGGCGTCCTCCAATTTGAGCGCCGACCAATGGCGCTCGAGGGTGCGCGACAGCTTGCTGAGCGCAGACCACCCTTCGGGCGTTGACGACCCGGCCTGCTTCGACCGATTGCTGTCGCTGATCAGCTACGTCAGCGGCAACTACAACGACGCGACGACCTTCACTGCGCTGAAAGCCGCGCTGGGCCCGGCCAAGCGGCCGGCGTTCTACCTGGCCATTCCGCCGTCGCTGTTCGCCGCCGTGGTCCAAGGCCTGGGCCGTGCCGGGCTGGCAGGCTTGACGCAGGGCGCGCGTGTCATCGTTGAGAAGCCCTTCGGCCGCGACCTCGCATCGGCGCGCGAGTTGAACGCCGTGACACAAGCGGTGTTTCCCGAGTCGTCGATCTTTCGCATCGACCATTACCTCGGCAAAGAGGCGATCATGAACATCCTCTACTTCCGCTTCGCGAATTCTTTCCTCGAACCCATTTGGAACCGCGACCACATCGCCAGCGTGCAGGTGACGCTGGCCGAGGATTTCGGTGTGGGCGAGCGCGGTGCTTTCTACGAGAGTGCGGGTTGCCTGCGCGACGTGGTCGAAAACCATTTATTTCAGGTGGTCGCGCTGCTGGCCATGGAGCCGCCTGCGTTTCAGAGCTTCGAGGCGGTGCACATCGCCAAGGCCAATGTGCTGCGAGCGATGTTGCCGCTGAAGCCCGCCGACCTGGTGCGTGGCCAGTACATCGGCTATCGCCACCAAAAAGGCGTTGCAAGCGACTCCGATGTCGAAACCTTCTGCGCGCTGCGCCTGTTCATCGACTCATGGCGCTGGGCCGGCGTGCCCTGGTACCTGCGCGCCGGCAAGCATCTGCCGACCTCGGTGGTGGAAGTGCAAGTGCAAATGAAGCCACCGCCACAACGTCTGTTCGACGATTCCGGGCCGGCCGGTGGACGCGCCAATTACTTCCGCTTCCGACTGCAGCCTGAAGCCGGCATTGCACTGGCCGCGCGGGTCAAGCGCCCCGGCAGGGAATTCGTGGGCGTTCAACGCGAGTTGTACTTGGGCGAAGGCGACCCGGTCGCGCTGTCGACGTATGAGCGCCTGCTCGGCGACGCGATGGCCGGTGACGACGCGCTGTTCACCGACGAGGACGCGGTGATGGCGGCCTGGGCCGTGGTCGCTGCGGTGCTGGTTGAACACGGTGCGGCCTTGCCTTACGAACCTGGAAGCTGGGGGCCGGCCGAGTCCGCTGCGCTGATTGCCAGCGACGGCGGCTGGCACGACCCGCAAACCGAAACCCCGCAGACAACTGCGCAGATGCCTTGAACACCGCCACCCTCACCAGAGCGGCCCCCAAAGGCTTCACCACCTGGGCCGGGGCCTCCGGGTCGACCACATCAGTCTTGAGGCACCCGTGCCCGGCTTGACTCGGCTTTGATCAGATGACCGAATCTCCTGCCGACGAAACCCTGCTGGACAGCCTGCAGCGTGGCGCTTTCGACTATTTCCTGCGCGCCCGCAACCCGCGCAACGGCCTGGTCGCAGACACCACGCGCGACGGCGCACCGTGCAGCATTGCGGTGATGGGCTTCGCGCTGTCGGCATACCCGGTGGGCGTCGAGCGCGGCTGGATGGAGCGCACCGACGCCGTGCAGCGCACGCTTGTCACGCTGCGCTTTTTGATGGCCAGCGACCAGTCCGGCAGCGCGAGGGCCACCGGCTATCGCGGCTTTTACTTTCACTTTCTCGACATGGACAGCGGAACGCGCGTCTGGCGCTCAGAGGTGTCGCTGATCGACACCGGTTTTCTCATGGCCGGCGTGCTCACTGCGGCGACGTACTTCAACGCCGACGCGGCAGACGAGACAGAACTGCGCCGTCTCGCTGAAGCGCTGTACCGGCGCGTCGACTGGACTTGGGCACAACGCAAAGGCGGCGCGGTGACGCACGGGTGGAAGCCCGAATGCGGCTTCCTCAACTACGGCTGGGAAGGCTACAGCGAGGCCATCCTGCTCTACGTGTTGGGCCTGGGCTCACCCACCCATGCGCTCACCAGCGAGTGCTTCTGCGCCTGGACATCGACCTACCAGTGGGAGAACTTGTATGGGCAAGACTTCCTGTATGCCGGGCCGCTGTTCATCCACCAGTTCTCGCACGCGTGGGTCGACTTTCGAGGCATCCGCGACGCCTTCATGCGCGAGAAAAAATGCGACTACTTCGAGAACAGTCGGCGCGCCACTCTGGTTCAGCGCGAACACGCGATCCGCAATCCCGGCGGCTTCAAAGCGTATGGCGCCGACTTCTGGGGCCTGTCGGCGGGCGATGGTCCGAGTGCCAAGCGCCGTCGCATCGCCGGACGTCGCCAGTCGTTTTACGGCTATGCGGCGCGCGGCGCGCCCTACGGCCCGGACGACGGCACCGTCTGCCCTTCGGCAATGCTGTCGTCGCTGGTTTTTGCGCCCGAGCTTGTGCTGCCTGCGCTGCGCGCACTGTGGTCGTGGTCTGGCGCGCAGGACGCGCGATTGATCCGAGCCAGCGGCTTCAATCCGACCGTGACCGAGGCCGGTCCGGATGGCTGGATCTCGCCGGGTGAATTCGGACTGGACCAGGGCATGACGGTGCTGATGATCGAAAACTACCGCAGCGGTCTGCCTTGGCGGCTAGGTCGTGCCAACCCCGTGGTGCGATCTGGGCTGCGCCGGGCAGGCTTCACCGGCGGTTGGTTGTAGGCGGCACCTTCCAGGTCAAAGGCACCCACGTGGAACATTCGATGCTTCAGTTTCATCTGCCGCCAGACCTTCCGCACGCCGGGCTCGACGACGCCGAACTGTGTCTGAACGGCCGCCCGTCCAACTGGCGCAACCCGACACCGGTCAAGCCGTACCACCTGCTTGTCATTGGCGCGGGTCCGGCTGGCTTGGTGGCGGCCCGCGCTGCGGCCGCGCTCGGCGCGCGTGTGGCTCTGATCGAGAAGCACCTGCTGGGCGGACTGTCGTTGAACTACGGCTGCATGCCGTCGCACGCGCTCATACGGACCTCCCGCCTGTACGCTGACATGCGCAACGCAGAGGTCTACGGTGCCCGCTCACCAGCCAACATCGAGGTCGACTTCGCGCTGGCGATGGCGCGCATGCGCCGCATTCGCGCTCGCACGGGTCGCGTCGACTCGGCCGCGCGCATCGCAGCCGCAGGCATCGATCTTTTCTTTGGCACGGCCACTTTCGTGGGGCCAGACGTGGTCGACGTCGACGGCCTGCGTGTGCGCTTCAGGAAGGCAATGATCGCCACCGGATCACGCTCTCTGTTGCCGACGATTCCTGGTCTCGACGAGGCGGGCTATCTGACCAACGAGTCCTTGTTCGACCTGGTTGCGCTGCCAAAAAGCCTGCTGGTCATCGGCGGAGGACCGGTGGGCTGTCAGGTGGCACAAGCGATGTGCCGCTTCGGCTGCCGCACCCTCATCACGCATGCCGAACCGCTGTTTCTGCCGAAGGAAGAACGCGATGCCGCCTTGTTGCTGGCAGAGGCCATGGCCCGCGACGGTGTCGAAATCCATCTGAACACCCGAGCCGTCAACGTGCGCGTTCAGGGCGTCAAAAATGAGGGCGGCAAAAAAATTGTCGAAACCCTCAACGACGGCAACGTCTCGACCATCGAGGTCGACGAAATTCTCACCGGCATTGGGCGCACGCCCGCGCTTTCGGGCTTGAACCTGGAGGCGGCCGGTGTGGCCTACGACGCCACCGACGGCATCGTGGTGGATGACTTTTTACGAACGACCAACCGCCGAATCTACGCCGCCGGCGACGTCTGTCTGGAGCACAGATTCACCGACACCGCCGAGGCATCGGCGCGCATCGTCGTGCGCAACGCGCTGTGTTTCGGGCGCGAGCGCCTGAGTGCGCTGACCGTTCCGTGGTGCACCTACACCGACCCCGAAATTGCCCACGTCGGCATGTATGTGCGGCAAGCGCGCGAGCGCGGCATACCGGTGAAAACTTTTACCGTGCCCATGCACGATGTCGACCGCGCCGTTGCTGACAGCGAAGAAAGTGGCTTCGTGAAAATTCACGTGCGCGAGGGCAGTGACGAAATTCTTGGCGCGACCATCGTCGCCCGCCATGCCGGCGAAATGATCAATGACCTGTCGCTGGCGATGGTTGCAGGCATTGGCCTGGGAACGATCGCAGGTGTCATACATGCCTACCCCACGCAGGCCGAAGGTATCAAGGCCGCCGCGATGGCCTACGTCAACAGGCCCACCGCACGGTGGAAGACCTGGTTTCGACGTCGATGGTTCGCCCGCTGACGGCCGGAACGTCGACGCCGAAGGTCAAGAAATGGTGACAAGAAGTGCCTTGTGTGGGGGGATGTTTTTCCTGCATGGCCGGGGATGCGTCTCGTAACACTGAGCGGTCAACTGGCGCGGAAGACAGGGCGTTCGAAGAGGTACCGTGACCTTTTTAGGAATGCCCATGAACCACGACTTCCCCAACGCCGCGCGAAGCGCTCGCGGACTGTCCGATCTGCCACGAGCCGTTTGGGTAGCCGGTGGCCTTATGAGTCTGGTGACGGCGGGCTTGGCGGGTGCGCTCATCATGAAGTCGTTGCCGGATGCAACGCCGTCGGGATCGACTTCGGTACCTGCTGCGTTGGCGAGTGACAAGTCGCCTTCGAACGTCGCTTCGAACGTCGCACCGAACGTCGCACCGAACGTCGCGCAAAACGCCGTGCCCGCCGCGCCTGGGTCCAGGACACAGTCGGCGCCCAACCCCGCAGCTTTGCGACTGTCGAAGTCACCTTCGTCGGCACCGCAGGCGGTCCACGCCACGCGTCAAGATGGCGCGCCATTGCAAACGACCCGCACTGCGGTGTGTTTGTCATGCGGCACGGTTGAGTCGGTCAGCGCGGTTCAGATCAAGGGCGAAGGCAGCGGGCTGGGTGCTGTCGCCGGAGGTGTTTTGGGCGGTGTGCTGGGTCATCAAATCGGTGGCGGCAATGGCAAAACGGCAGCAACTGTGCTGGGCGCCATTGGCGGCGGCGTGGCAGGCAATGAAGTTGAACGCCGCTCGCGCGCTGAAACCACTTACGACGTGCGCGTTCGCATGGAGGACGGTTCGCGCCGTGTGGTCCGTCAGGCGCAGAGCGTGGTCGTGGGCACGCAGGTGGTGGTGGAAGGCAACCGCTTGCGGTTGGCCAGAGAGCAAACGCGGCCCGATGCGCCGGTCCGCTCCTGGAACACATCAACTTCGACGGGGCAGCCTTCCTGACTGACGTTCGTCCAACGATTTTCTTCAGCAGGTTGGTGCGACTGGGTGGCTTAAAACCTTGATTGCTCAGCCTGCCAATGCAGTGCCGCCGTCGGTCGTGCAACCGTTCAATTTCAACCCGCCTGCGCCAAGTGCACCTGGCGTGGCGCCGTAAATAACGCATGTGGCGCTCGCAGGTAAACCTTAGCTGCTTGGGGAGCCCCGATGGCCCACTTCGTCTGCCGCGCTTGGCGAAGCTGCAGCCGAAGACGGTGCTGCGTCGAGCCACTTCAGCACGACGGCGTAGACGGCCTCAACCCTTATCGGTCGAACTGAGGCCCGTAAAGCGCTGTGGGCACGCGGATGCTGGAAAGTCCGCGCCGGTCGCGCAATTTCAACTCACCCGCACCTGCGACTCGAAAAGGTAGGCGTCCAGCGTCTGCTCGACCGCAGGCACAACCGACTCTGCGCTCTGCGGCAGCGACACGCTCACCCGCATGCCGCGCGGGCCACCCGAGCTGACCTGCACTTGCGCATCGGTCAGCTGAAATTGATCGTTCAGCAGCTGCCTGACCATGCGTGCGGCCGCATCGCAGCGCAGCTCGGGCTTGAATATCTTGCCGACCGATGTCACGGGAATCGCATCGATGACGTGGAAGTGTTTGGGCCAGGCGGGGCGCTCGCCGATGCGCTGCTGCGCATGAGCGTGCAACTCGGCGTCGCTCACCTGCGCGCCGGGGCGCAGCGCCACAAAACACACCGGCAGCTCACCTGCGTAGGCGTCGGGCATGCCCACGGCGGCCGCCACGGCCACGGCCGGGTGTTCGGTCATGGCGTTTTCGATCATCACCGGGTCGATGTTGTGACCGCTGCGAATGATCAGGTCTTTGGAGCGTCCGGCGATGTACAGGCGGCCCTGCGCGTCGGTGTAGCCCAGGTCGCCGGTATTGAGCGCGGCGTTGTCGAAGATTCCCGCGTTGTGCGCGGGGTTGCGGTAACCCGGTGACACATGGGGCCCGTGAACACTGATCACGCCGACCTCACCGGTGCCGCACACATCGCCGAGTTGCCCGTCGGGCACGAGGCGGCGCACTTCCACGCGCGAGTACGGCAAGGCCCAGCCCACCGACCCGGCGCCGCTTTCTTTTGTCTCTCCATCAGCGCCATCCTCGCGACCTGCCCCTGAATATGGGTTGTAGGCGATCAGGCCAGAGGCTTCGGTCATGCCGTAAACCTCGAACAAATGGCGACCCGTCACCTGACGGAAACGCGCGCCCACCGCAGGTGGCAGCAAGGCCGCGCCGGTGATGCCGGCCCGCACCGCGCTGATGTCGGCACCGCTCAGCGGCACCTCAAGAACCGCACCCAAGGCCGTGGGCACGCCGGCCACCAGCGTGGCCTTGTACTGCGCCACCAGCCGCCAGAAACCCTGGACCATCGCCGGGGTCCGCAAACCGCCTGGCGACATCACCAGCAGTTGCGCGCCGCCGATAAAGGCGGCCAGGCCGCAGGCCATGGTGCCGGCCACATGGAAGAGCGGGAAGGTGGCGGTGATGACGTCATCAGATTGGAAGCCGCTCATGGCCGCGCCGCCCAGCGCAGCAACCAACTGCCCACGGTGCGTGTGGGCCACCAGCTTGGGCGTGCCTGTGGTGCCGCCCGTGTGAAAGTAGGCCGCCACGTCGTGGTCCTTGCCGGGCTCGCCGAAGACGAGGTGGTCGTCCGGCTGGGCCGCTGCAGCGGCGTGAAAGTCCATCACGTCGTCTTCAATGGGTGTGCTGGGCGGTGCCACGCGGATCAGCGTGAGACCGGGCACGAGCTCGCGCAGCGCCAAAGCCTTCTGCCAGATGTCCAGCACCGGATGCGGCCCGAGCGCCACCAGAATGCGCGCGCCCGACGCTTGCAGAAGCGCCGCGATGTGCTCGACCTGCAGAAGGAAGTTGATGGGCACTGCGTAGCCGGCCGTCTCGGCACCCCACAGCGTGGCGTGTGTCTCGATCAGTGAAGGCAGCATGTAGGCCACGCCAGGGCGAGGCCCGCCGACGCTGGCAAAGAGGTTGGCCGAGCGCCGCACCATGCCCAGCAGCTGCGCGTAGCTGACGCGGCGGGGCTGTTCGTCGGGCGCGCCGCTCATCAGCATGGTGATGGCGATGTGTTCGGGCTGACGCGCTGCGGCGCCAATGAAAACATCGAGCACGCTGCGCTGGGGCAAGCGCTGCTCGAGTGTCATGGCGGCTTCAAATTGCGCCAGGCTTGCGCGGTCGCGAATGGTGGGGTCGTTCAGGCTTGACATTAGTTTTCCGGAGTTAAAACCTGGTGCTGGGCGGTGCGCAGTGAGCAGTGCGCCAACCTGCATCCTGCTGGGCCGATCAGGCCTTGGCGATGACCAAGCGCGTGCTGACCTTGCCGCAAATCCCTGCTTCATGCTAATAAATCGGCAACTGGCGCGCAAGGCGTGTCTGCCCGCCCGCGCTGGAGGTCACACCGTGGGTGCCGCGTTTTTGGGTTTGGATGGGCCTTTCAATCTGCGCAGGCAAACGCACGACAGAATCAAAGATCGCTGCGATATTCACGCGCTTGTCTGGCGGCATTGAATGCAAAGATTTTTTACCTTTTCACGAAGTACTTTTCGATGAGCAATTCCCTGAAAACCCTGATCAGCAAACTGACCGAAACATCGCGCCGTGCGGCGGTGCGGGCTGCGAGCCTGACCATGTCGCGCGGCAACTATGAAGTTGATCTGGAGCACTTGTTTTTGGCTTTGCTCGAAGAAAGTGGCAGCGACTTTGTGGTGCTGTGCCGCCGTTTTGAGATTCCTGCCGGTGCGCTGCAAAGTGACCTCGAGCGCGAGATTGGCCGCTTCAAAACCGGCAACACCCGCACACCGGTTTTCAGCCAGCAGTTGGCCAAGCTGTTGGAACATGCGTGGCTCTCGGCCTCGCTGGAATCGCACCATTCGCAAATTCGCAGCGCGCATTTGTTGCTGGCCATGCTGACCGAACCAAGCCTGTCGCAGCTGGCATTTCGCGGCAGCAAACTCTTCATCAAATTCAACCTTGATGAACTCAGGCACAAGCTCGCCGACGCGACCAAGGGCTCGGCTGAAGCGGGCGAGGGCGTGTCCAGCAGCATCCCCATCACCGACGTGGGTGCGGGTGAGATCGGGCAATCGACATTTGAGCGGGCAGCACCGGTTGTGCCCAGCGCAAGGCCTGCCACGCAAGCCAAAACACCAGCGCTTGACCAGTTCACCACCAACCTCACGCAACGCGCCAAGCTGGGACAGCTGGACCCCGTGATTGGGCGGGACACCGAAATTCGCCAGGTGATTGACATCCTGATGCGGCGCCGCCAAAACAACCCCATCCTCACCGGCGAAGCGGGTGTGGGTAAAACGGCGGTTGTCGAAGGCTTGGCGCTGCGCATCGCCACCCTGGACGTGCCGCCTCCCTTGCAAGGCGTGGAACTTCACGTGCTGGACATGGGCTTGCTGCAAGCCGGAGCCAGCGTGAAAGGCGAGTTTGAGAACCGCTTGAAAAACGTCATCGAGGAGGTCAAGAAAAGCCCGCACCCCATCATCTTGTTCATTGACGAAGCGCACACCATCATCGGTGCGGGCGGTCAAGAGGGGCAAAGTGATGCTGCCAATTTGCTCAAGCCTGCGCTGGCGCGCGGCGAGTTGCGCACCGTGGCCGCCACCACCTGGAGCGAGTACAAAAAGTACTTTGAAAGAGACGCGGCCCTGGCGCGCCGCTTCCAGGTGGTGAAGGTGGAAGAGCCCACCGAAGCCATCGCCGCAGCGATGCTGCGCGGCATCTCACCGCTGATGGAAAAGCACTTCAACGTGCGCGTGTTCGATGAAGCCATTCTCGAGGCGGTGCGTTTGTCGGCGCGCTACATCAGCGGGCGCCAGTTGCCCGACAAAGCCATCGGCGTGCTCGACACCGCCTGCGCCAAAGTGGCGCTGGGTCAAACCGCGGTGCCGGCTGCGATCGAAGACAGCATCAAGTTGCTGGAGCGCATGGCGTCAGAGATTTCTGCGCTCGAGCGTGAGCAGGCCAGCGGCTCGGCGCACCTGCCCAAACTGACCGAGCTCTACGCACAACGCCACCTGGTGCAAAAAGATCTGGCCGCGTTGCAAGGCCGCTTCGATGCCGAGAAGCATCTGGTCGATGAAATCCAGCGTCTGCGAGCCGATCTGGAGGCTCAGGGCGTGAAGCCGTCGAAGGCTGCATATGGGATCCAGGCTGCGGGCAAGAAAAACAGCAAGTCTGCGAAACCTGTGGTCGCTAAGCTGACTGCTGGTCAAGCTGCCCTGCGTGCAAAGCAAGACGAGTTGGTCGCGCTGCAAGGTGACACGCCGCTGATCCCCATGCAAGTAGACGGCCTGGTGGTCGCTGAAATCGTGGCCGCCTGGACCGGCATACCTTTGGGCAAGATGGTCAAGGACGAGATCAGAACTGTCTTGAACCTGAAGCCCTTGCTCAGCGAGCGGGTGCTGGGCCAAGCGCATGCGCTGGAAGCCGTGGCTCAGCGCGTTCGCACGGCGCGCGCCAATCTGGAAGACCCCAACAAGCCCAAAGGCGTGTTCCTGTTTGTCGGCCCCAGCGGCGTGGGCAAAACCGAAACCGCGCTGGCCCTGGCCGACGTGCTTTACGGCGGCGAACGCAAGCTCATCACCATCAACATGAGCGAGTACCAAGAAGCCCACAGCGTGAGCGGCCTGAAAGGTTCACCGCCTGGTTACGTGGGCTACGGCGAAGGGGGCGTGCTGACCGAAGCCGTTCGCCGAAATGCCTACAGCGTGGTGCTGCTCGATGAAGTCGAAAAGGCCCACCCCGATGTGCTGGAGCTGTTTTTTCAGGTGTTCGACAAAGGCGTGCTCGATGACGCCGAAGGCCGCGAAATCGACTTCCGCAACACCATCATCATCCTCACCAGCAACATCGGCTCGCAGCAAATCATGCAGGCCTGCGTCAATAAAACGGCGGGTGAAATACCGCCGCCCGAACAACTCGTCGAGCTGCTGCGGCCGGTGCTCTACAAAAGCTTCAAACCCTCATTTTTGGGCCGTCTGAAAGTGGTGCCCTACTACGCGATCACCGACGACGTGCTGGAGCAGATCATCCGCCTGAAGTTAGAGCGCATTGCGCGCCGGGTGGCGCACAACCACAGGGCGGTTTTTGAGTACGACGCCAAGTTGGTCGAAGCCGTGCTGGCGCGCTGCACCGAAGTCGACAGTGGTGCCCGCAATGTCGACAACATCCTCACCGGAACGCTGCTGCCCGAGATCGCTGAAAACGTGTTGACGCGCATGGCCGACGGCAAGCCCATCGAAAAGATCAGGGTGTCTGCTGCGAAGAACGGTGACTTCAAATACAGCGTTCAATGACACAGCGTTCAATGACACAGCGTTCAGTGAAAGCGTGCGATGAAACAGGGGTGGGTGGCCGAGGCTACTTGTTCACCGCGGCGTGCTTATGCGCGCTCGCGGCTTGCCAGCGCTGCTCCTTCGGCCATGGCGGCGAATTTGGCGTAGACGATGTCGGCGTCTACGGCGCCGAAACCTGCGAAGGTGCCGAAGCCGCAGTCGGTGCCAGCGATGACTCGATCGGCGCCGACGATCTCGGCGTAGCGCTGAATTCGCTGCGCCACCAAGCGCGGGTGCTCGAT
>JBBRGA010000071.1:0-17950 GCA_038241115.1 Burkholderiales bacterium
GTTGTGGTTGCACGGCCATGTGCACGACAGCTGCGACTACCGCATCGGCAACACTCGAATCGTCGCCAACCCGCGCGGATATGCGCCCAAGGGTGTCGTCGAAAACAAGGCCTTCGATGCTTCGCTGGTCCTCGAGTTGAGCTGAAAGTGTCAGGGTCTTTCGCCGTTGCCCGCTCGCCACAATTCAAAGCACCCACAAGCGCGCCAACTCGTCGTTGCGAAAGCGCGCCCTGGCCCGAGCCATGGCTTTGCCTTGCACCCGAATTGGTCTGCGTTAAGCGCGCTCCGTCACGTGGTGTAGTCGCCGCTGGCCTCGGGCTGAAAGAGCAGGGTGACTACTTCTGCGGCGCCTTGGTCACCGCCAGCCGTTTGCCGGCGGGCGATCGAGCCAACGTGGCGTCCGATCAGGCTGGCACCCACAGGCGACATGGCCGAAATGCTTTTGCCAAGGTGCCGTCCGTTTCATGACCTCCCCACGAGGTTGCGTTGACTTCAGCGCCACCGCCACGCGGGCTCGAGCGGCACCAGTGCGTCGTTAACGACACGGTACAGGCGGCTTTCCGTGACGATGAAGTCCATGGGGATGTCGTGCGGCTGCGGTCGAATTGTCGGCATGCGCGACAACTCGAAAGCCACGCCGATTTTCAACGGCTGCGGTTGCATCGCGGCAAGCGTGCGGTCGAAGTAGCCACCGCCATAGCCCAGGCGGTAGCCTTGCGCGTCAAAGCCGACCGGCGGAATGAGCAGCACTTGCGGTGTGAGCAGATCAGTGCCGTCGGGTACGGGCAGGCCGAGCGACGCTTTCACGGTCGGCGCACCGGGCCACCATTCGCGGAACTGCAGTGGTGCGTTCTTGCGCACCACCACCGGCAGCGCAAGCCGGGAACCGCCGTCGCGCAACTGGCGCATCAGAAAGCGCGGATCAAACTCACCGCGAAACGGCCAGTAGCCGCCGACAACCAGGCCCTGCAACCTCGGAAAACATGTCGCCAATCGCCGTGTGACAAGCTGGTTCTGCTGGCGCCGCTGCAGCGTCGACACGGCGATTCGCGCCGCCAACAGTTCAGCTCGCCTGGCATCACGCCAATGCTCAAGCTCGGGCTCAATGCCTACGTACGACATCTCCATCCCCGTTTGTTGCGAGCGCCAGCCTCGTTCGGTCCGGCTTCAATGCGCGGCCTCGCATTCAGGCGCTACAGATCGAGGTCGCTGCCCGCAACCGCATGCTGCTCGCTGCTCGCTGCTCGATGCTCGATGCAATGATGAAGTCCAAGACGGTTTCAATCTCCGCGCCGAGTGCTGCGCGCTTGGTAAGCAGCGCAAACCAGCGACCTTGGTCGTGCATCGCTTCGCTCCAGTCTTTTCGGGTGCTGCTTAGCAAAGTTCCTCCTGAAATCGTTGCGCTCTGGAAACCGTTGCACGCCTGTGGGCGTGAACGTTTTGGGGTGCCAAACTTGAAGTCATCCCTATTTGCCGCTCGCCTCTTCGATGGCTTCCGTGGTGTTGACGGTGTGAGTTGCCACTTGATCCAGATTCATCGCAATGACTTGCAGCGGGTAGGTGCCCGACACCACGCCGCGATAGCTAACTTCCACGCCGACGACTTCGGGAGGCAGGCCTTCGACGGCCGCGACCAAGCTCTCCACCACCGATGCCAAGCCTGCGTCGGCATATAAATCTTCCGATTCATAGCGCACACGGTAGTCGTACTGTGTGCCTTGACTGCCGTCAATTTCTATTCGAACAATCATCGGATTTCCAAAGTTGAAAAAATTAAATGTGCGTGGGCAATGAGAGTTCGCGAACGATAACTCGACAAACTATTCCACGCGGCCGCGCTTCGCTCCACTCCACCTCACCGCCGAGCTGCTTGACGCGCTTTCGAACCCCGCCCAAACCCAGGCCATGCGCCCAGGCGCGGGGGTTACGGCCGCAGCCGTCGTCGGTGATGGTCAGCTCCAAACGCTCGGCCTCTAAATGCAGTTCGATATGAACTTGCACGGCCTTCGCGTGAGCTATCGAATTGCTCACCAGTTCGCGCATCACGCGGGTCAGCGCTGACCATTGGCCGACGCTGAGCAGAGGGTCTGCGTCGGTGCTGAAGGCCCAACCCAATTTGATGTCTGCCGCTGTCAAGCGGTGTGTCAGATCGGTCTTCCATTCGGCGGCGGCATGTGACAGGCGGTGATTGGAAGCCGCCAGCCCGCGCGTCAAGGTTTTCAGGTCTTGCAATGTGTGGCGTATGTACTGCTCCATCTCCAAGTCTTGCGCTTTGTACATGAGCGTCAGCAGGCGCGCGCCAATGTCGTCGTGCAGGTCTTGCGCCAAGCGTTTGCGCTCTTCGGTTCGACCTTGTTCAACGGCCTTGTCAAACATCACCGCGCGTCTCAGTTGCTCGACGATGCGGTCCGTCAAGCGCGCGTCCTCAGAGACAAACAAGCGTCTGCCTCGTTGAGCAAAGCGAATCATGATCGACTGCGGTTGCAAATCTTCCGAGCTTTGTAGCGCGGGCACGGGCAAGATCATTGCTGAACCATCGGCAACGATGCGCGTTTCGCTGCTGCGCTTGGGCAGCACGGTGACCTCCATGGGTTCAAACAATTCGCGCAGCAATTGCGCCAACAGCGATGCGGTGCGCTCGGGCCGCGCTTCGACTTCACGTGCGACGCGGTAGAGGTGCTCAAACATGCGCTCGGTGGTCAAAATGTTGTTGCCCATGAGCTGGTTCAATATCCATTGGCGCGCGCCGGCGTACACGGCCAGAGACAAAAACAGCGACAAACTCAGGGACGCGAACTGACCCAACGAGAACACTGCGACAAACAGCAGATCGAGCGATGTCGCCACCGTGCTGATGGCTGCCAGCAGCGCGAACTCACGAATCGCGTGCCGTGACTTCGAGATGAACGGCACCAGCAAAAAAATGGTTGCAAAAAACACGTACCAAATCATCGAGCCGATGGCTGCCACGTTGAGTTGCAAGCCCGGTACGCGATCAGCCGCCGCCAGAGACACGGTCAATAAAAGCCAACTGCTTACAGCGACCCAACCGAATCGGCGCAGCATTTCTGCCACCGGGTGAGGCTCGATGCGATAAGACCAAGACAGCATGCCGATGGCCACCAGGCCGAGGCCAGCCATCCAGGCCTGCGCCCACCACCACAGGTGCGTGAGCTGACCCGTGCCGACCAAGATCAACAACAGCGCAGTGGCAAGCCAAATGCACAACGCAACCCAATTGGCCCCGGCCAGTCGACGCGGATGCAAGCAAGTGGCATGCACGATGGCCGCAGCGGTGAACAGGTCCAAGCTCATGCGCACGGCCACGTTGAGCGACGACACCGCCAGCGGCAACCCCAGATCAGCGAGCGACTCCATGGCGATGAAAAGCAGATTTGCACTCTGGCACAAGGCCATCACGGAATACAGCAAATTTCGCACTGAAGGCCGCGACAACATCACCACCATGGACATCAGGTACATCGCCAGAGCAGCTGCGCAGAGCAGCCAGAACATCGCGCTGAAACCCGAGTAGCCGCGCGGCGTGGTACGCGCATCAAACAGGTCACCGTTCGCAAAGTACAAACGCACAGCGGGTTGTGATGTCGCATCTGTCAGCGCGATCTGCAGCGCTTGCACGCGCTTGCGCTGCGCGTCGTCGATGATCCACCGCGTGGAGCGCTGCAGCGCCAGGGCCGGGGTTTCGATCACCGCGCCCGGAGCGACCGCCAGATTGCCGTTTGATGAGGTGCCGTTTTGAAGACTGGTCAAACCCACCAAAACCTGACCCGAGAACAACCTCAGCTCGGCGTTGCCCGAGGTGACCAGCTCCAGGCGGCCCTTGCCGTCGGCCCGCCAGCTTGCGTCGAGGTGGACGCAGTTTGCAATCCAGCGCACCGCAAAAAACATGCTTACACAGCCCACCAGCGCAGACAGAACAAGCAGTCGCAGGCGCCGTCCCATCCAGCGCGTGACTGGGCGATGAGCGGCCTCGTCCGGTTCGAGCGCAGTCCTGTTCAGACCCGAATCCGGCGCAAAACCTGCGTTGGGTTCTGTGTTGCTCGAGACGCTGTTTTCCGAGTCGCCGCGGCTTGAGTACTTGACCTGAGGCTGCGCGCCTGCGCTGGCTGTTTTCAAGTTGTGCAGCCAGCGCGACATGGGCGGCTCAGGCGTTCAGCAAATGGCGTGAGGCGGCGGGGAAGGGCTCGACACGGCGGCGTTTTACACCAGACCTTGTTTACTTGCCAGAACGGCCGCTTCGGCGCGGCTAGACACATTCAATTTCTTGTAAATCGACTTGATGTGATCGTTTACCGTGAACCACTTGATGCCCATCAAGTTGGCGATTTCTTTGATCGTGAAGCCCTTGCTCAAGTACGTCAACACTTCGCTCTCGCGCGGCGTCAGCCGCTCGTAATCCGAAGGAGCTTGGCTGCGGGGCAAAGGCATCGGTCGACTGCTGACAAACCCGCTGGGTGAAGGCGGACTGGGAGCTTCAGCACCGGCACCGGCACCAGCACCAGCAGTGCCACCGTGCCTGAAGTGAGTCAGCAGTCGCCGGGCAATTGCTGGTGATAACGGCGGCTGACCGCGCACTATCTTTTGCAACTCCTCGACCAAGACCTCAAAGCGGTCTTCCTTCAAAAGATAACCATCCGCGCCGCACTGCAACGCGGGAAACAGATGATCGTCATCAGAGTACAGCGTGGTAACGATCTTTGTAGCGGGATAACCGGCCAATTCAGCCAGCAACTCCATGCCGTTGCCATCCGGCAGCTCCAAATCGACCAAAGCCAACTTGTAAGGGTCGATTGGCGCGGTCGCTGGGTTGGGCCAAGTCATGCGTACATGGCGACGCGCCGTTTCGAGGTCGCCCGCCTCGACGATGGCAATGTCGTCGCTGAAACTTTCTCTCACCACCCGGCACAAAAAACTGCGCGCAACCGGGTTGTCTTCAACGATCAGAACCTTCACCGCCATGGTTTCGCCTCGGTTGATCTTTCCAGTCGATCGTAGCAGGCGAAGTGGCGATTTTTGTCACGATGCGAATGCGGTCAGTCGCCCTGTCCTACTCGGCATTCGTCAACACCAATTTGCCGTGAACTTGACGGCTGCCCATGCGCGCAAAAGCCTTGGGCAAATCGGTCATGGGCAAGATGCGATCGATTGCCGGTTTGATCTTGCCCTGTGCATACCAAGCTGCCAATTCCGAAAGCGCCCTGGCATTTTGTGCGGGTTCGCGGCGCGCAAATTCACCCCAAAACACACCCATGATGGACGCACCTTTCAGCAGCGCCAAGTTCCATGGAACTGCGGGTATGCCGCCTTGGGCAAAGCCGATCACCATGTACCGGCCGCGCCAGCCGATAGAGCGGAACACGGGTTCCGCCAAGTCTCCGCCGACAGGGTCGTAGACCACGTCCGGCCCTTTTCCGCCTGTCAATGCTTTGAGTTCTTCACGTATGTTGCCGCTGCCGTAGTTGATGGTGGCGTCTGCGCCCAGTTGAGCGCAGAAGTCGCACTTTTCAACGCTCGACGCCGCTGCGATCACGCGAGCCCCTGCCGCTTTGGCAATTTGGATAGCGGCCGTTCCTACGCCACCCGCCGCACCCAGCACCAACACGGTTTCACCGGCCTTCAATGCGGCGCGGTCCATCAACGCGTGATGGGTGGTGCCGTAAGTGCAAATAAATGCGGCAGCGTCTTCAAAACTGAAACCCGTCGGCAGAGGCATCACCAGGCCCGCGTTGACACATGCATGGGTACCAAAGCCGCCCAAGCCTCCAAATGCGGCCACCGCTTGGCCAACTTTCAAATGCGCCACGTCCGGTCCCACCGCGTCGATGACTCCAGCGTATTCCGAACCCGGCACGAACGGCAGTGGCGGCTTCATTTGGTACTTGCCTTGAACGATGAGCAGATCCGGGAAATTCAGGCTGGCGGCGCGAATGACGACCCGCACTTCGCCAGCTTTAGGTTCTGGCGTGGCGCTCTCTGTCCAAACCAAAGCGTCGGGGCCGTCGGTCGTGAGGCAAGTCCAAGCGTGCATATGAGTGTCTCCTGAGGGCGTTGATTGACCGATGATGACAGGCAACGCCAGCAAGCCGTCGCGTCACTGAAGTGACCCAAATGGCGACCCGCGCGGTGATCGCAAATCTGATGTTGGAGGCGACTCGCGGTGCGCGTTGCCAGTCGCGACTCGATCCGACCACTGCCTACAATCGGCACATGCGAATCCTCATTGCGAACGACGACGGTTACCTGGCTCCCGGTCTCGCGGCACTGGTCAAGGCGTGTGAAGGCTTGGGTGACCTCGACGTGGTGGCGCCCGAGCAAAACGCCAGCGGCACGTCCAATTCACTGACTCTTGGGCGGCCTTTGTCAGTGTTCAAGGCCCACAACGGTTTTCTGTACATCAACGGCACCCCCAGCGACTGCGTGCATCTGGCCCTGACAGGCGTGCTGCCGCAACGACCTGACCTTGTGGTGTCGGGCATCAACCAAGGCGCCAACATGGGCGATGACACGCTTTATTCAGGCACCGTGGCCGCGGCGATGGAAGGTTTTTTGTTCGGCATCCCGTCCATCGCGTTTTCGCAGGTGGACAAGGGCTGGGCTGACCTTGATGCGGCAGCGCGCGTGGCTCGAAATGTGATCCAACTGGTGCTGGCGCAGTTGTCCGGCAAGCAGGCGCCCAAAGCGTTGTGGAGCTCGCACTTTTTACTTAACGTCAACATCCCCAACCGCGCCGATGCAGACACTTTGCCGATGCAGATCACGCGTTTGGGACGGCGTCATTCCAGCGAGGCTCTGATACGGCAAACCAGCCCGCGCGGCGACACGATGTACTGGATCGGCCCGGCGGGCGATGCGCGTGTGGCAGGTGAAGGCACTGACTTTCACGCCACGGCGAATGGTTGTGTGTCGATCACGCCATTGCAGGTGGATTTGACCGATCACGCGGCTTTGCCTGACTGGCAATCTTGGGTGTCCAAGCGAGTGGGTGCATGAACGACGCAGCGAGCAAAGCCCTCAAAAGCAGTAAGTTTCCGCTGCGCTTGAATCAACTGGCCGCTGCGCCCAAGGTCTCCGTGACCTCACTTGCATCAAGCACGGCAACTTGCAGTCAAAACCAGGCCACCGCGCTTCGATCCACCGCAAGTCCTTCAGCCTCAGTGGCTGCTGCACGTGGAGTGCTGCGCCCGCAGGCGGTGCTGCAGCATTCGGTCGATCACTCGGCCAGTCACAAACTGCCTTCAGGACTGGGTCTGGATTCCGCGGATGTGCGCGCGCGAATGGTCGAGCGTCTGCGAGCAGGCGGTATTCAAAACGAGGCGGTTTTGAATGCAATATCCCGGGTCCAGCGCCATCGATTTGTCGACTCGGCTTTGGTCATCCAAGCCTATGAAGATACCAGCCTGCCCATAGGTCACGGGCAAACAATATCGAAGCCATCGGTCGTGGCTCGAATGATCGAACTGTTGATGCACAGCCCGCAGGCGCGCTACTCCGGTCATTTAGGCAAAGTGCTTGAAATTGGCACGGGTTGCGGCTACCAGGCCGCTGTTTTGGCTGGCTTGGCCAAGCAGGTGGTCTCGGTGGAACGCTTGAAGGCGCTACACGACAAAGCGCGAGAGCTGCTTGTTCATGAGCGCGGCGCCGCGATGCGGCTGGTGTACGCCGACGGCATGCTTGGGCACGCTCCCAATGCGCCTTACGACAGCATCATTTCCGCAGCCGGTGGCGACGCTTTGCCCGATGCTTGGTTGACCCAGTTGGCGGTGGGCGGCCGTTTGGTGGCACCCGTAGAAATGGGTTTGGACCGAGGTATACCGCGCCAAGCTTTGGTGGTGGTTGATCGCACCGAACGCGGCTATGAGCGACACGTCTTTGAGACGGTTCAATTCGTACCTCTTAAATCTGGAATGGTTCGTTGAATATGACTACACAAACACAAAAAAGCGGCTTCGATTGGCCGGCGATTCACTTGGGTGCGGCCGCGGTTGTATTGACGCTGCTGGTCTCGGGTTGTGCATCCAACAACCGGGCACCCGTCGAGGAGCGAAGCGGATCTGCGCGCGCTCCCGTCGCGGCGCCGGCAGCAAGCCCATCCACCGCTGCAGATGGCGCGGTTCTCGTCAAGGTCTTGCCCGGTGCTGAAAACGCGGGAAAACCGGGTTATTACAGTGTCAAGCCCGGCGATACGTTGATTCGCGTCGGTCTGGAAAACGGCCAGAACTGGAAAGACATCGTGCGCTGGAACAGCTTGGACAACCCCAACATCATTGAGGTGGGGCAGGTGCTGCGCGTCGTGCCTCCGGGTGCCGACCCAACTGCCGTAGGCACCCGCCCCGTTACTCAGGCCAAAGTGGAAGTCCGACCGTTGGATGGCAAGGCGCCAACGGCCGCGGCCGCAACTGCTCCGGCGTCTGCGGCTGGTTTTCCTGCAGCACCTGCAGCCGTGCCCACCACGGTGCCGCGCGAGGGCGATGACGACGTCGCTTGGATGTGGCCTGCGGCAGGTGCAGTCGCCGCACCTTTCATTGACGGCACCAGCAAAGGCGTGTCGATCCTGGGCAAAGCAGGCGACCCCGTGGTGGCTGCTGCCGACGGGCGTGTGATCTATGCAGGTTCGGGCATGCGCGCTTACGGAAACCTGCTGATCCTGAAGCACAACAACAGCTACCTGACGGCTTATGCGCACAACCAAACCTTGCTGGTCAAAGAAGACCAGACGGTGAAAAGAGGCCAAAGAATCGCCGACATGGGATCCAGCGACTCTGACCGCGTTCAGCTGCACTTTGAACTGCGCAAGATGGGCAAGCCCGTTGATCCCTTGAAGCTGTTACCGCCGCGCTGACAACACCCCGTGAATCCAAATTACGCGCTGCCGGCATGACGGCGAACGGTGAGTGGTTGAAGGTTGAGTCACTTGACCTCGAGGGCCAAGGCGTTGCCCACAACAGCGAGGGCAAGGTCGTCTTCGTAGAAGGTGCTTTGCCCGGCGAGTTGGTGCAAGTGCAAGTGCACCGCAAAAAGAACAACTGGGAGCAAGCTTCCATGACGGCGCTTCGCCGTGACAGCTCCCAGCGGGTGGTGCCCCAGTGCCCTCACTTCAATGTGTGTGGTGGATGCAAGTTGCAGCACTTTCATGTCAGCGCGCAAATCGCCACCAAGCAGCGCGCGCTGGAAGACGGTCTATGGCACCTGGGCAAAGTAAAGGCTGAACGGGTGCTGCGGCCGATAGAAGGCCCTGCCTGGGGCTACCGATATCGAGCCCGCTTGTCGGTGCGTTTTGTGCTCAAGAAAAACAAGATGCTGGTGGGTTTTCACGAGCGCAAATCCAGCTACGTGGCCGACATGGACAGTTGCGAGGTGCTGCCTGCGCACCTGAGTGCCTTGCTGTTGCCTCTGCGTGAGTTGCTGACCGGCATGGTTGAGCGAGACCGTCTGCCCCAAATCGAAGTGGCTGTGGGCTCGCATGTCACCGCCTTGGTGCTGCGCCACATGCAGCCGCTGGGTGCCGCAGATCTTCAGCGCTTGCGAGATTTTGCCGTCCGCCACCCGGTTCAATGGTGGTTGCAGTCCAAAGGCCCAGACACCGTCAAATTGCTAGACGATGGCGGCGACGCAGGCGAAGGCAATCGGGCGTTACCGTTGGAGTACAGCCTGCCTGAGTTCGGTATTCGCATGCCATTCAAGCCCACTGATTTCACCCAGGTCAATCACCAGATCAACGGTGTGCTTGTCAGCCAAGCTTTGCGTTTGCTGGACGTACAGCCCGATGAGCGCGTGATCGATTGGTTTTGCGGCTTGGGCAATTTCACCTTGCCTTTGGCTACACGGGCGAGAGCGGTGCTGGGCCTGGAGGGCAGTGAGGCTTTGGTGGCCAGGTCGCGCGAAAACGCCGCGTTGAATGGCCTGACATCGAAAACAAGCTTCATCGCACGCAATTTGTTCGAGATCACACCGACCGAATTGGCCAGCTACGGTCATGCCGACAAGTGGCTGATCGACCCGCCGCGCGAGGGCGCGTTCGCCTTGGCTCAAGCGGTGGCCGCCGTCCACGCTGACCCTGCTTCTGTCAGCGATTTCGAGCTTCCCCAGCGCATCGTCTACGTCAGTTGCAACCCTGCCACCTTGGCTCGAGATGCGGGGCTTTTGGTGAACGAATCTGGCTATCGGTGCACCGCTGCAGGCGCTGTCAACATGTTTCCGCACACCGCCCACGTCGAGAGCATGGCGGTATTTGAAAGAAGCTGAGCCAAAAAGAGAAAGGGGCCCCAAAGGGCCCCCGATTTTCACTTGCGCGCAGCGATCAGTTAGTCCCTTTCGCCGCCAAAAATTCCCAGCAATGCCAGCAAACTTTGGAACACATTGAAGATGTCCAGGTAGATGGCCAGCGTAGCGCTGATGTAATTGGTCTCTCCGCCATCAATCACACGCTTGATGTCGTACAGCATGAAAGCTGAAAACAAGCCTATGGCCACCACTGAAAGTGTCGCCATCAACGCGGTTGATTGCATGAAGATGTTGATCACACCGGCGATCAGCAAAAGGATGGCACCGACGAACAAAAACTTGTTCATGCCCGATAAATCGCGCTTCACAACCGAGGCCAAACTTGCCATGGCCATGAACACAGCAGCCGTGCCACCGAAAGCCGTCATGATGAGCGTAGAGCCGTTGCGGAAGCCCAGAATTGACGCCAGCATCCGCGCCAGCATCAGCCCCATGAAAAAGGTGAAGGCCAACAGCACCGCCACACCGGCTGGTGAGTTTTTTGTTTTCTCAATAGCGAACATGAATCCAAATGCGCCTGCGAGAAACACCACAGCCCCCATGCCGGCGCCGAGACTGTTCATGATGCCAGTCGTCACACCTACCCAAGCACCCAATACCGTCGGGACCATGGACAGGGCTAGCAGCCAGTAGGTATTGCGAAGCACTCGATTGCGAACTTCGACAGATCCACCCGAGCCAACCAAGCCGGGATACGCGTTTTGCAAACCTTCGTTCATAGAAACTCCTGGATGAAAGTGATTCGGGTTTATGACCCGCAGGTCAGACCTTGTAGATTAATTCTAGTTCCGCAACGGCCTTGGTGTACCCGGCTAAAGTCCGTCGGCTCGATTCTCAGAGTGATCATAAGGAAACCCTATGAACCAAAAACCCGTCCTGACATTGGTCGATGTCAAACGCATCGTGCAAGCAAGTGAGGCCGAGGCTGTGAAAAACAACTGGGCGGTCAGCATTGCAGTTGTCGATGACGGCGGTCACTTACTGTGGCTGCAACGTTTGGACGGCACTGCGCCCATATCGTCTCACATTGCACCGGCTAAAGCGCGCACCGCCGCGCTGGGCCGTCGCGAGAGCAAAGTCTATGAAGACATCATCAATCAGGGCCGGATGTCTTTTTTGAGCGCACCCGAACTAGAAGGCATGCTGGAGGGTGGCGTGCCAATTATGTTCGACGGACAGTGCGTGGGCGCTGTCGGAGTCAGCGGCGTGAAGTCACCTGAAGACGCACAAATTGCCAAAGCCGGCATCGCCGCACTCGACGCCTGACAACCAAGTTTTTCTCGATAAACAGAGCGGGGCTGGCCTATAATTAATGGGTTTACCCTTAAATTGAATCAACCCCGCTGGCCCAGCTAAACTCGCGCTGATTTTCGAACGCAGTGCCCGAGTCTTTGCAACGAAAACACCTCAGGGTTTTTCTCTGCTTTCACGCTCTATGAACTCTTTGTTCGAGGGCCAAGCTGGGCACGCACGACACGGAGAATCCGGTGCCCGCGCAACTGCTGTTTCCTCAAGCCCAGGCGCTCCTGGCACTCGCAGACGGCACGGTCTTTCACGGCATTTCCATCGGCGCCGTCGGCCACGCAGTGGGTGAGGTGGTCTTCAACACCTCCATGACCGGCTACCAAGAAATCCTGACCGATCCCAGCTATTTCCGTCAGCTCGTCACGCTCACTTATCCGCACATTGGCAGCTACGGTGTGAACGCCGAAGATGTCGAGTCGAGCAAGGTTTACGCGGCTGGTTTGATCGTCAAAGACCTCGCACTGCGAGCCTCGAACTTTCGCAGCGAGTTGTCGCTGAGCGAGTACCTGAAGCGCGAAGGCACGGTCGCCATCGCTAACATTGACACTCGCCGCTTGACGCGTTTGCTGCGGACACATGGCGCACAAAACGGCTGCATCGTTGGATTGCCATTTGGCGTGCAAATCACGCCCGAGCGCGTCGCAAACGCTGTGGCCGATGCCAAAGCAGCGGCCAGCATGTCGGGTCTGGATCTGGCCAAAGTGGTCAGTCAGGCCGCGGTCAGCGATTGGACTCAGTCAGAGTGGTCGCTAGAACGTGGCTACGGAACACAGACCAATCCGCGCTTTCACGTGGTGGCGTATGACTTCGGCGTGAAGCGCAACATTCTGCGCATGTTGGCCAGCCGCGGCTGCAAAGTCACCGTGGTGCCTGCCCAAACTTCAGCCGAGGCCGCGCTCAAGCTTCGCCCCGACGGCATCTTTTTAAGCAACGGGCCTGGCGACCCGGAGCCCTGCGATTACGCCGTGGCTGCAACGCACGCATTGATCGAAACCGGAGTTCCGACATTCGGAATTTGTTTGGGCCACCAAATCATGGCGCTGGCATCGGGAGCCCGAACTTTTAAAATGAAGTTTGGGCATCACGGTGCAAATCACCCGGTCAAAGATCTCGATACCGGCCGCGTCAGCATCACCAGCCAGAACCACGGCTTTGCGGTGGACGAGAAATCTCTGCCGATTAATTTGAGACCTACCCACGTGTCTTTGTTTGACGGAACACTTCAAGGCATGGCACGCACCGACAAGCCCGCTTTCTGTTTCCAGGGTCACCCCGAAGCATCGCCCGGACCGCAGGATATTTCGTACTTGTTCGACCGCTTCACAGCGCTGATGGCCAAGCATTCGGTGGCTGCCGATCGCGTGGCCAATCCCACCACCGCCATGGAGCCCAAGAATGCCTAAGCGCAGTGACCTCAAAAGCGTCCTCATCATCGGTGCGGGACCCATCATCATTGGCCAGGCCTGCGAGTTTGATTACTCTGGAGCACAGGCCTGCAAGGCGCTTCGCGAAGAGGGCTTGCGCGTCATCCTCGTCAACAGCAATCCGGCGACGATCATGACCGACCCCAACATGGCCGATGCCACCTACATCGAGCCCATCACTTGGCAGGTGCTCGAAAAAATCATCGCCAAGGAACGTCCAGATGCGTTGCTGCCCACCATGGGCGGCCAAACCGCGTTGAACTGCGCGCTCGAACTGCACAAGCACGGCGTTCTGGCCAAGTACGGCGTCGAAATGATCGGTGCGAATGAGAAGGCCATTGAAAAAGCCGAAGACCGCCTGAAGTTCAAAGACGCCATGACCAGCATCGGTTTGGGCTCTGCGCGAAGCGGAATTGCACACTCAATGGAAGAGGCGCTGGCCGTGCAAATTGCCATTACCGCGCTGGTGGGTACGTCATCGGAGAAGGCCGGATTTCCAATGGTGATACGCCCCAGTTTCACGCTGGGCGGCACGGGCGGCGGCATTGCTTACAACCCGGCTGAGTTCGAAGAAATTTGCAAGCGGGGGCTTGATTTGTCGCCGACCAAAGAGCTGCTTATTGAAGAGTCGCTCATTGGCTGGAAAGAGTTTGAGATGGAGGTGGTTCGCGACAAAGCGGACAACTGCATCATCGTGTGTGCCATCGAAAACCTAGACCCGATGGGGATCCACACCGGTGACTCCATCACCGTGGCTCCTGCGCAGACCTTGACCGACAAGGAATACCAATTGCTGCGCAATGCCAGCATTGCCATCCTGCGAGAAATCGGGGTGGACACCGGCGGATCGAACGTGCAATTTGCGATCAACCCTTTAGACGGGCGCATGGTGGTGATTGAAATGAACCCGCGGGTATCCCGCTCGTCGGCCCTGGCTTCCAAAGCAACCGGGTTCCCGATCGCCAAAGTCGCGGCCAAGCTGGCCATTGGCTACACCTTGGACGAACTGCGCAACGACATCACAGGCGGGACCACGCCCGTGAGCTTTGAGCCCAGCATCGACTATGTGGTGACAAAAATTCCACGTTTTGCGTTTGAGAAGTTTCCAGCGGCCGATTCGCACCTCACCACGCAGATGAAGTCGGTGGGCGAGGTCATGGCCATGGGTCGCACCTTCCAGGAGAGTTTTCAAAAGGCTCTGCGTGGGCTCGAAACTGGTATCGACGGACTTGGTGAACGCAGCACGGACCGCGACGAAATCATTGAAGAAATCGGCGAAGCGGGGCCCGAACGTATCTTGTACGTGGGCGACGCTTTTCGCATCGGCATGAGCTTGCAAGAAGTGTTTGAAGAAACTGCCATTGACCCGTGGTTCTTGGCACAAATTGAGCAGCTGGTCGCGGTAGAGACGGCGTTGAAAACTCGCAGCCTGGCAAGCTTGACTGCCGAAGAACTCCGCAGCGTCAAGCAAAAAGGCTTTTCCGACCGCCGCTTGGCCAAGTTGATGGGCACCAACCAACACGAAGTGCGTCAAGTGCGTCACGCTCTGGGCGTGCGCCCGGTCTACAAGCGTGTGGACACTTGCGCGGCCGAGTTCTCGACCCAAACCGCGTACCTTTATTCGTGCTACGAGACGCTTGACGGCGAATGCGAAGCTGCGCCCACCAACAACAAAAAAATCATGGTGCTCGGCGGCGGTCCCAACCGTATAGGCCAGGGAATTGAGTTTGACTACTGATGCGTCCATGCGGCGCTGGCCATGCGCGAAGACGGTTACGAGACCATCATGGTCAATTGCAATCCTGAGACTGTGTCCACTGACTACGACACTTCAGATCGCCTGTATTTTGAACCTGTGACTCTGGAAGACGTGCTGGAGATCGTCGACAAAGAAAAGCCGATGGGCGTCATCGTTCAGTACGGCGGCCAAACGCCCTTGAAGCTGGCGCTCGATTTAGAGCGCGCCGGGGTGCCTATTGTCGGCACTTCGCCAGACAGCATCGACGTGGCCGAAGACCGCGAGCGCTTCCAAAAACTACTTCATGAATTGGGCTTAAAGCAGCCACCTAACCGCACCGCACGTACTGAGGAGCAGGCCTTGGTCTTGGCCCAAGAAATTGGTTACCCGCTGGTTGTGCGCCCGAGCTACGTGCTCGGCGGGCGCGCCATGGAAATCGTGCACGGAGACAAAGATCTGGAGCGCTACATGCGCGAAGCGGTCAAGGTCTCCGAGAAGTCGCCAGTGTTGCTGGACCGCTTTTTAGACGACGCCATTGAGGTTGACGTCGATTGCATCGCCGACGGCAGTGATCGTGAAGACGGTGTGATGATCGGCGGCATCATGGAGCACGTGGAGCAGGCCGGCATTCATTCGGGCGACTCAGCCTGTTCGTTGCCGCCTTATTCGCTGGCCAAGACTTTGCAAGACGAAATGCGCCGTCAGACCAAGTTGATGGCCCGCGCCCTCAAAGTGACGGGTCTGATGAATGTGCAGTTCGCCATTCAGGGCGAGGGCGCGGATGCGGTGGTTTATGTGTTGGAAGTCAATCCGCGCGCCTCGCGCACCGTGCCTTTTGTGTCCAAAGCCACCGGACAGCCTCTGGCCAAAATTGCCGCCCGCTGCATGGTGGGGCAATTGCTCTGTGAGCAAGACGGCGTGATGGGCGAAGTGATACCGCCTTATTTCAGCGTCAAAGAAGCCGTGTTTCCGTTTAATAAGTTTCCCGGCGTGGACCCCGTTCTGGGGCCAGAAATGCGCTCTACGGGCGAGGTCATGGGGACCGGCCGCAGCTTTGGTGAAGCAATGCTGAAAAGCCAGTTGGGTGCTGGCTCACGGCTGCCAACCAAGGGAGCAGTCTGTATTACCGTAAAGAACAGCGACAAGGCGCGTGCCGTGGTGCTGGCGCGAGAACTTCAAACGTTAGGTTTTGCGATTTTCGCGACCAAAGGAACGGCCGCAGCCATTGCCCAAGGCGGTGTGCCGGTTAAACCAGTAAACAAGGTTAAAGACGGCCGCCCCCACATCGTGGACATGATCAAAGCTGGTGAAATTCAGTTGGTTTTTACGACGGTGGATGAAACGCGCACTGCCATTGCCGATTCGCGCCACATACGCCAATCCGCTTTGGCCAACCGCATCACGTACTACACGAGCATGGCCGGTTGTGAAGCCGCAGTTGAAGGCATGAAGCACCAAGACGATTTGACGGTGCTGTCACTTCAAGAACTGCATCTTGAGTTGCATAGCGGCTTGAACTGCCAGTTGCACTAAACTTTCGTTTCAGGTTTCAGCCGCCGCCGGATCACTCCGGCGGCGGCCTTATTTTTGCTCCTCCTCTTCGACTTCAAGACACCAGCCATGAACACCATTCCACTGACCACGCGCGGCGCCGAAAAGCTCAAAGAAGAACTGCACCGCCTGAAAACGGTCGAACGACATGCGGTGATTCAAGCCATCTCTGAAGCGCGCGCCCAGGGTGACTTGTCCGAGAACGCCGAGTACGAAGCCGCCAAAGACAAACAAGGCTTCATTGAAGGCCGTATTTTGGACATCGAGGGCAAGATGGCAGCTGCGCAAATCATCAACCCCGCGAATCTGCAGGCAGAGGGGCGCGTTGTGTTTGGTACGACGGTTGACTTGGAAGAAGAGGCCAGTGGTGCCAAGGTGACCTATCAAATCGTCGGTGATGACGAGGCCGACCTGAAGCTGGGCTTGGTGTCAATCAGCTCTCCGATCGCGCGCGCCCTGATTGGCAAAGAAGTCGGCGATGTGGCCGAAGTGCGCGCACCCGGCGGCGTAAAAAGCTATGAAGTGATGAACGTCCGGTACGTCTGAGGACGGATACGGGACCGAAATTTGCCATCAATCCGTTTGAGTGCGCTTCACGCTGGTGATGCGTTTTTTCGCACGCTTCAGTTCGCCACCCGCGGCGATGCGCTGGTTACCGAGCACAGTGATTTTCTTCACCTGCGGACGATGGTTGCCGCTTTTGGAAAACTTCAAAAGTTTCACCACGCGCGGCCCGGGTTTGCGGTCATCGCGCTCGACTTTTTCTTTCGCTGGCATCGGTCGCCAGAGCACCAATAACTTGCCAATGTGCTGAATCGGCGCCGCGTTCAATTGATTTGCCAGCGTCTCAAAAAATGTTGTGCGGGTTTCGCGTTCATCTGAGAACACGCGCACTTTGATCAGGCCGTGAGAGTTCAGTGCAGCGTCAACTTCTCTCACCACGGCAGGCGTGAGTCCATCGCTTCCGATCATGACGACGGGATCAAGGTGGTGAGCATCGGCGCGCTTGTCTTTGCGCTGGGCAGGAGTCAGTTGGATGGCAGTCATCCTCATATTATCGGTGCGGCATGAAACTTAAATCAAAAAGCAAGAAGATCAACAAAGCGTGGATGGTTGACCACCTCAACGACACCTACGTGAAGTTGGCTAAAAAAGAAGGCTACCGTGCGCGCGCAGCCTACAAATTGAAAGAAATTGATGAGGTTCTAGGACTGATCAAAGCCGGCCAGTTGGTGGTGGACTTGGGCGCCACACCGGGCGCCTGGAGCCAATACGTCCGACGCAAATTCGCAGTCAAAGTTGGCTCTGCTGAGCCTGCGAAGATGAACGGTCGAATCATCGCGCTCGACTTGATCGATTTCGAGCCGATTGAAGGTGTTGAATTCATTCAAGGTGATTTTCGAGAAGAGGCAGTCTTGGCGGCGCTCGAGGAACTGCTTGGCGGTCGAGAAGTCGATGTGGTGATGTCAGACATGGCTCCCAATTTGTCCGGTATTGAAAGCTCAGATGCGGCGCGCATTGCCCATTTGGTGGAGTTGGCAGTGGACTTCGCGCAAAACCACCTCACGGCGCGCGGTGCGTTGGTGTGCAAACTTTTTCATGGAAGCGGCTATGAGGAAATGACTCGGCT
>JBBRGA010000072.1:0-17774 GCA_038241115.1 Burkholderiales bacterium
TGGCGGTGGCGGTGGCGGTGGCGGTGGCGGTGGCGGCCGAGTTCAGTGTTGGCTCCCCCAACCCGTTCGGGCTGAGGTATCGAAGTCCAGCGCAAGCAATCGGTGCCGACAGAAGCGGAGCATGGGCGTGAGCTTTTTTACTCGCGCACGCCGTCACGCCAGCTTCGCCATCGGCGGCGGCCTCGTGGCATTGTTGCTGCTCACCTTCGCCCTTTCCTTCGTCTGGACCCCTCACTCGCCCACAGAGCTCAACATCCCCAACAAGCTGCAAGGCCCCAGCGCCAGCCACTGGCTGGGCACCGACAGTTTGGGGCGCGACATCACCTCGTTGCTCATCAAAGGTTCGCAAACTTCGATGGCCGTGGGCGTGATCGCGGTGGGCATCGGCATCGTCTTCGGCGTGTCGCTGGGCCTGCTGGCCGCAGCCCGACGCGGCTGGGTGGAAGAGGTGGTGATGCGTGCTGCCGACTTCAGCTTTGCCTTCCCGGCACTGCTGTCGGCCATCATGCTGACCGCTATTTACGGGCCCGGTTTGGTGACTTCCATCGTTGCCATCGGCATCTTCAACGTGCCGGTGTTTGCGCGCATCACACGCGCCGCCGCGCAAAGCGTGTGGTCCCGCGACTACGTGCTGGCATCGCGCGCCTGCGGCAAAGGCGCTTGGCACATCACCTGGCACCACGTGCTGCCCAACATCGCCAGCGGCCTCATCGTGCAGGCCACGATCCAGTTTGCGGTGGCGATCCTGGCCGAGGCGGCGCTGAGCTATTTGGGCCTGGGAACACAGCCGCCCATGCCCAGCTGGGGCCGCATGCTGAACGAGGCGCAGAGCATGCTGTTTCAAGCGCCGCAACTCGCCGTCTGGCCAGGGCTGGCGATTGCGCTCAGCGTGCTGGGGCTGAACTTGATGGGCGACGGCTTGCGGGATTTGCTCGACCCGCGCTTGGCGAGATCGCGCTGAGCTTCACATTGCGTGCGCGATCACACCGAGCTTCACATTGCGTGTGCGGACGCGCAAAGCCATTCATTGCCGCCGCGGTCGCGCCGAGGGCGAAGTTACTGGCGGCATCGCGGTTATCGTGACTGCTTGAACTCAGCCCTGCTCACCGTCAACAACCTGCGCGTCGGTCTGAACACCTCGCGCGGTCCGGCCGATGCACTGCGCGGTGTGTCGTTCTCAATCCAGCGCGGCGAGACGGTGGGCTTGATCGGCGAGAGCGGCTGCGGCAAGTCCATGACGGCGCTGGCCTTGATGGGCTTGCTGCCACCCACCGCGCGCGTGAGCGGCAGCATGCAGTTCGATTCTCAAGAGTTGGTCGGCGCCAGCGAAGGCGCGCTGTGCCAGCTTCGCGGCAACCGCATCGGCATGATTTTTCAAGAACCCATGACAGCGCTGAACCCGCTGCATACCGTGGGCGCGCAAGTGGCCGAGCCGCTGCGACAGCATCGCAACATGGATAAAAGCGCCAGCCGCGCCGAGGCATTGCGGTTACTGGAGCGCGTGCGCTTGCCGCAAGCCGCGCAGCGCCTGGACGCTTACCCACACCAACTGTCGGGCGGCCAACGTCAGCGCGTGATGATCGCCGCGGCCTTGGCCTGCGGGCCTGATTTGCTGATTGCCGACGAGCCCACCACCGCGCTCGACGCCACCATCCAGGGCGAAATCCTGGACCTGCTGGCAGACCTGGTCTCCAGCAGCGGCATGGCGCTGCTGCTCATCAGCCACGACCTCGGCGTGATGGCCAAAAGCGTGCAGCGCGTGATGGTGATGTACGGCGGCATGGTGGTGGAAAGCGGGCCCACGGCCAGTGTGTTCAAGCGCTTGGCGCATCCGTACACGCGAGGCTTGTTTGGCGCCCGACCGCGCCTGGGCGAGGCCAGAGTAGGCGGCGTCAAACCCAGGCTGGTGACCATCGCGGGTCGCGTGCCCGAGCTGGTGGATTTGCCGCTGGGCTGTGGCTTTGCCGACCGCTGTGAGCGCGTGGAACGCGCGTGTCGCGAAGCCATGCCGGGCGAGGTTTTGACAGCGCCTGCGCACCACGTTCGCTGCTTCAGACCGCACGGCCCGCCATCACTGACAAAGGAAAGCAGTTGAGCCTTCAAAGCCCCGCGCTCGGCGCAGGCACCGACTCTGAAGGCGCGACACGGCACGCGCCACTGCTCGTCGTGCGCGACCTCGTCAAGCACTACCGTTTGCCGCGCGACAGCTTGTTCAGCGCCGCGCCGCAGGTGCAGGCGCTGCGCGGAGTCAGTTTCGATTTGCGACCCGGCCAGGCGCTCGGCATCGTCGGTGAATCGGGTTCAGGCAAGTCCACCTTGGCGCGGATGGCGATGGCGCTGGAAACACCCACATCGGGCAGTGTGCAAATGAACGGCCGCGACCTGAACGCGCTGTCGGCGGCCGACCTGCGCGCCGCGCGCACCGAGTTCCAAATGGTGTTTCAAGACCCTTACGGCTCGTTGGACCCGCGCCACCGCGTGGGTCGAATCGTGGCCGAACCGCTGCCAGCGCTGGACGCGTCAGAGCGTCAAGCGCGCATCGACGCGGCGCTGGAGGCGGTGGGCTTGCGCGCCAGCGACGCCGACAAATACCCGCATGAGTTTTCCGGCGGCCAGCGCCAACGTATTGCGCTGGCACGCGCGCTGGTTTCGAGGCCGAAACTCATCGTGGCCGACGAGCCTGTCAGCGCGCTCGATGTGTCGGTGCAGGCGCAGGTGCTGAACCTGTTGCAAGACCTGCGCGCCGAATTCGGCATGGCGTTTTTGTTCATCAGTCACGACTTGGCCGTGGTCGACCATGTGTGCGGCGCTGAAGGCGATGAAGTGGCCGTGATGTTTGCAGGGCGCATCGTGGAGCAAGCGTCCAGCGAAGTGCTGTTTCAACGAGCCGCGCACCCCTACACGCGCGCACTGATTGCGGCGGTGCCCGGGAATGACAGCATCAAATCTGCCGCGCCATCCAGTAGAGTGGTGGACGAAAGCGAAGTGGCAACCGGCAGCGGATGTTCATTTGCGTCGCGTTGCCCACTTCGCCAAGCGCGCTGCGATTCCGAAGCCCCGGCGTTGCGCACATTGAACACCGCAGCGTCAGGCCAGCACCTCGCAGCTTGTCATTTTGCTTAACCCCTTGTTGACAGTCACCAGGAGATAAAAGATGTCCCAGCCGATTCGATTTGCCACGTTGGCCATTGCCACCAGCGTCGCTGCCACGCTTTGTACGGCCGCATTCACAGCGAACGCGCAGCAGCGCAAAGACAGCGCCATTCTGGCCATGGTGCTGGAACCCACAGGCCTGGACCCGACCGTCGCACCGGCTGCGGCCATCGGCGAGATCGTGCACTACAACGTGCTGGAGGGCCTGACCAAAATCAACATGGACGGCAGCATCACGCCGCTGCTCGCCGACAGCTGGACCATGGACCCGGACGGCAAAAGCTACACCTTCAAGCTCAAGCGCGGCGTGAAGTTTCACGACGGCGAGGCGTTTGACGCGTCAGACGTGAAGTTCAGTTTCGAGCGCGCCAAGGCCGCCACAAGCACCAACAAAGCCAAGAAGGCGGTGTTCGACAACATCAGCCGCATCGATGTGGTCGATGAGCAAACGGTGATCCTGGTGCTGAACAACGCCGACGGCAATTTCTTGTTCCGCATGGGCGAGAACACGGCCGTCATCCTCGACCCGAAAAGTGCGGCCACCACCGCCAGCAAGCCCGTCGGCACAGGCCCCTTCAAGTTTGACAATTGGGCCAAAGGCTCGGCCGTGACGCTCAGCAAATTCGACGGCTACCGAAACGCGCCCGCGGTGAAGATGAAAAAAGTGACCTTCCGTTTCATCAACGACGCGGCCGCCCAAGTGGCCGCCTTGTTGGCCGGCGACATCGACGGCATGCCGCGCTTTGGCGCGCTGCAAAGCCTGAAGCAGTTCCAGGGCGACGCGCGTTTTGCAGTGGCCGCAGGTGGCACCGAAGGCAAAACCATCGTCAGCATCAACAACAAGAAAAAGCCGTTTGACGACGTCCGCGTGCGCCGCGCCATCGCCGCCGCCATCGACCGCCAAGCCGTGATCGACGGCGCACAGGAAGGCCACGGCAAAGCCATCGGCAGCCACATGGTGCCCAGTGACGCGGGCTACGTCGACCTGACCAGCGTGAACCCCTACAACCCGGAAAAAGCGAAGGCGCTGTTGAAAGAAGCGGGCGTGACGCTGCCGCTGAACGTGACACTGACATTGCCGCCACCCGAGTACGCGCGCAAAGGCGGCGAGATCGTTGCAGCGCAGTTGGCCAAGGTCGGCATCGTCGCAAAAATTGAAAACGTCGAATGGGCCCAGTGGCTCAGCGGACCCTTCAAAGGCAACTTCGACCTGACCATCATTAGCCACGTCGAGCCGCTGGACTTTGACCGCTACGCCGACCCCACCTATTACTGGGGCTACGACAGCAAGGCCTACCGCGACCTCGTCACCAAATACAACACCACCGGCGACAGCAAAGCGCGCCTGAAAGTGCTGGGCGACATCCAGCGCCAGCTGGCCACCGACTCCGTCAACGCCTACATGTTCCAGTTGCCCCAGTTCGCTGTGGGCAAGAAAAACCTGAAAGGGCTGTGGAGCAGCTCGCCGATTTTTGCGAATGATCTGAGCGCGCTGTCTTGGCAGTAACTTGCCAGGGCAGCCTGTAACGGCCGCGCCACGCTCAATGCGCTCCGCCTGCGCCGGCACCGGCGCCCAATTTGGGTCGCGCAAACCAGACCACCGCGATCAGCGCGAAGAACAGCAGCGATGACATGTAGAACACGTCGGTCACGGCCATGGTGTAGGCCTGCTGGTCGATCATGCGGTTGATGTTGGCCGCCACCTGGGCGCTGCTCAAACCGCTGCTAGACAGCTGGCCCATGACCTGAGTCGCCGCTGTGTTGTTGGCGTTGATTGACTCTGTCAACTGCGCGTGGTGCAGGGTGGCGCGGCTTTCCCACAGAGTGGTGAACAACGACGTACCGACCGCACCGGCGGTGATGCGCACGAAGTTTGACAAGCCCGCGGCCGACGGCATTTTGTCGGGTGTGAGGCCCGAGAACACGATGGCCTGCAGCGGAATGAAGAAGAACGCCATCGCCGCTCCCTGCAGCACAGTGGGAATCAGGATGGTGTGGAAGTCGGCCTGGGTGTTGAAGCTGGAGCGCATCCACAGCACGATGCCGAAGCCGACAAATGCGACGGTGGCGAGCTTGCGCGGGTCGATCTTGCCCACGTTCTTGCCCACCCAAGGCGACAAGATGATGGCGAGGATGCCCACCGGTGCCGTCGCCAAACCCGCCCACGTGGCTGTGTAGCCCATGTACTGCTGCAACCACAACGGCAGCAGCACGACATTGCCAAAAAACAGGCCATAGGCGACGGACAGCGACACCGTGCCCATCGTGAAGTTGCGCCGCATGAACAGGCGCAAATCGACAACAGGGTGTTTCTCGGTCAATTCCCAGGCCAGGAAGAAAAGGAAGGCGACCACAGCGGTCACGCCCAGGATGACGATTTGCCCCGAGTTGAACCAGTCGAGCTCCTTGCCTTTGTCGATCATGATTTGCATCGCGCCAACAAAGAGCACCAGCAGGCCAAGACCGATGTAGTCGAGCGGTACACGGCGCGGGCCGGGGTCGCGCTTGCTGTAAATCGACCACGTCAACGCAGCCGCGAACAAACCGACCGGGATGTTGATGTAGAAAATCCACGGCCACGAAATGTTGTCGGTGATCCAGCCGCCGAGCAGCGGCCCGGCCACCGGCGCCACCAGCACCGTCATCGCCCACATCGCCATGGCGGTGCCGGCTTTCGCGGCCGGGTAACTGGCCAGCAGCAGTGTCTGCGACAGCGGGATCATCGGCCCCGCCACAAAACCTTGCAGCACCCGGAAGGCGATCAGCGATTCGATGTTGGGGGCCAGCCCGCACAGCATGGAGGCGATCACGAACAGCAGCACGCTGGCGGTGAACAGCCGCACCTGACCGAAGCGCTGCGTGAGCCAGCCGGTCAGCGGCACCGAGATGGCGTTGGCGACCGCGAACGAGGTGATTACCCATGTGCCCTGGCCAGGGCTGACGCCGAGATCGCCTGAAATTGCCGGGATGGACACATTGGCGATGGACGTGTCGAGCACGTTCATGAACGTCGCGAGCGACAGCGCCACGGTGCCGAGCACGAGCTGGCTGCCGGTCAGTGGCGCAAACGCGTTCGGCGCTTTGCCGGGTGCTGTCGGTGCAGCAGATTGGGTCGGAGCAGGCGGGCAGCCCGCGCTGGGTTCCTCTGGAAGGGCCGCAGAAGGTGTGGACATGCTCAGGCGCTGCGTCGGTTCACTTCAGCGTCTGAGCGTTTGCTGGGTCGGCCAACGTTGCTGAACCGAGAACCGTTGCGCCTCCCACCAGCGAAGGTGCGACCGGGCTCATCAATGAGACGCTCGATTTACCGGAGACCGCTGCCGAGGCCTTCCGGGCGGCTGTCTGCGCGGGCACGACGGCGGCCGCGCGCCCGCCATTGACCGCGATGATGCGTCGCACCTCGGTATCGGCCGCCGCGTTGTTGCTGTCGAAGACGCTGGTCTGCGCAATGCTCGCGCGGCTGCTGTCATTCACACCGGCAAGCATGCGGCCATCGGTCTTGGCGATGTCCACTTTGGCGTCCATCGACAAGCCGACGCGCAGCGGATGCTCGGCCAGCTCTTTTGCGTCAAGTTTGATACGCACTGGCACGCGCTGCACCACCTTGATCCAGTTGCCAGTCGCGTTCTGCGCTGGCAGCAACGAGAACGCCGCGCCAGTGCCAGCGCCCAGGCCTTCGATCAGGCCGCGGTACTCCACCTTGCTGCCGTAGACATCGGCCGCCAACCTGACGGGTTGACCAATGCGCAGATTCTTGAGCTGGCTTTCCTTGAAGTTGGCCTCAACCCACAACTGATCCAGCGCGATCACCGACATCAGCGGAGCACCGGCCTGCACCCGTTGGCCGAGCTGCACGCTGCGCTTGGCGACAAAGCCGTCGACCGGCGCGAGCAGGTCGGCGCGGCGCAACGCCAAAAATGCCTCACGCACGCGGCTTGAGGCGCGCAGCACGTTCGGGTGTTGCTCAACCGCAATACCGTCGGTCAGCGTTTGGTTGGCGCTGAGCTGCTCGCGCGCTGCAAGAACCGCCGATTGCGCCGCGAGCACGCTGCTTTTAGAAGCGGAAAGCGTGGCGGTGGTGTGGTTGAACTCTTCCTTGCCCACCGCGCCCGTGGCCACCAACGGGGCGCGGCGCGTCACGTCGTCTTGGGCGCGGGCTTCGTCGCTGCGCGCGCGCGCCAGGTCGGCTTCGCGCAGGGCGATCTGCGCTCGCAGCGTGCTGTTGTTGGCGTACAGCGTGCGCACTTCGCGCACGGTTTGCGCCAGCTGCGCTTCGGCCTGCTCCAGCGCGACCTGCGCATCGGCCGGGTCGAGCTTGACCAGCACCTGGCCCGCTTTGACGTGGTCGGTGTCGTCGGCGCTGATTGCCACCACAGTGCCGCCGACCTGCGGCGTGAGCTGCACGACGTTGCCCTGCACATAGGCGTTGTCAGTGGACTCGAAGTGATTGAGCACCAACGCCCAGTAGGCACCGTAGGCCGCGCCGGCAATGAGGACGACCGCACTCACCGCCGTCAGCGCGCGCTTGCGCTTGGGGTTGCCATTCGGCACAGCAGCGGCGGTCGCGGTTGCAGGAATGCTTGCGGGGGATGCGGCTTCAGGGGAACTCATGGTGGTTTCCTTCCGATTCGTCGGGTGGTTCATTGGTGCAGTGACGCGGCTCATGGACGAGCCGCGTGGTCGTCACCAGGCTTGAGATTGGTGGCGGTGACGGTGGCGGTCGCGGTCGCGGTCGCGGTGGCGAGAAAGCCGCCACCAAGCGAGCGGATCAAACCAATCTGCGCATCGAGCGCGCGGGCTTTCAGGTCCGCGCCAACGCGGCGCTGATTCAGCACGCCGGCTTCTGCGTTCAGCACCGTCAGGTAAGTTGACAGACCGGCCTTGTAACGCTGGGTGGCCAGGTCGTAGGCAGACTCGGCCGCGACCAGTGCGCTCAATTGCTGCACTTGCTGGCGCTCAACACCCCGCACAGAGCTGATCTGGTCGGCAGCGTCGTGCACAGCGTCGATCACCGCGCCGTTGTAGCTTTCGATCGCCGCATCGAGGTCGGCGTTTTTTCCGCGCAGGTTGGCGCGCAGCCGCCCACCGTCAAAGATGGGCAAAGTCAGCGCCGGGCCGAAGCCGTATTGCTCGCTGCTGGCCTTGACGAGGTTGCCCAGCCCGATGCTGGCCAAGCCAACGAAAGCGCTCAGATTGATGTTGGGGTAAAAGCTCGCCTTCGCGCTGTTCACGTCGCTGCTCGCGGCCTCGATGCGCCAGCGCGCGGCGCTGATGTCGGCACGGCGACCCAGCAAATCGGCAGGAATCTCGCCCGGCACCGGCACCGCCTGCACGGTGCGCAGCGGCACGACGAGCTGGTCGTAAGCACTTGGCTCCTGCGCCGTCAACGCGGCCAGCGCGTGGCGGGTCAGCGCGATTTGCTCATCGATCTGTTCAATCTGCAAGCGCGACTCGGGCAGCGCGCCTTCGCCCTGGCGCAACTCGACGTTGGTGTCCAGTCCGCCGGCAACGCGCTGTTTGATAAGCGTCAGCACTTCATCGCGCGATGTGAGCGAGCGCGCTGAGACGTCGCGCTGCGCGAACAGACGGCCGAGTTGCACGTAGGTGCGCGCGACGTTGCTGGCGAGCGCTATGCGCGCGGCCTGGGCGTCGGCTTGGGCTGCGCGCTGCGTGCCGAGAGCGGCCGCTATCGCAGCCCGGTTTCGCCCGAAAAAGTCGAACTCGTAAGAGGCGCCGATTTGCGCAGTGCCCAGCGTGAAGATGCCGCCACCAAGCGGCGGCGGGTAGATGCTGTTGCGACTGAAGCGTTGCCGCGTGGCGTTGAGCTCGCCGTTGACGCGCGGGCCATCAGCCGACTGGTTCAAGTCGATTGCCGCCTGAGCGCGTTCAAGCCGGGCCTGCGCCACCTTCAGCGATGGGTTGTCGGCAAGCGCACGCTCGATGATGGAGTTCAGCGTCGCGTCACCGAACAGACGCCACCAGTCGGCGGCAACGGCCGGGGCGACGAAGCGGCTCGAGTCAACGCCCAGACCCATGCTTTGCGGTTCAATCGTCCGCGCGCTGGGCGCAATACCGGCACTGCTTGCGCAGCCGCCCAGTGTCAGCACTGCGGTTGACGCCAACGCGACCGCCAGCGCGGTGAGCGTGGGGAAACTTTGCCGGGTGCTTTGCCGAGCGCTTTTCCATGGGCGATGCACGCGGCCTTCGATCTTCGGCCCGCAAAATGCGAAGTGTTGGAACAGTTGTTGTGGCTTCATTTGCTTAGGCAATTAATTGGGTGCAGCGAGTGATGTCCATTGCAATGCGGCGGTGTGGGCGGGACGGTCAGCCCGGCACCCGCATCGCCTCGCCGTTCTCCAACATCCGGTTCAGGTAAATCTTGAGCGCCAGCCACTCGGATTTCGAGAAGCCAGCCAGGTGCGCATTGAGCACCTCGGCAAGCACCGCAGGCACCTCGGCGATGGCAGCCTCGCCCTCGGGCGTGAGTTCTACCAGCACCACGCGGCGGTCTTCGGTCGAGCGCACGCGTTTGCACAGGTGCTTCTTCTCCAAACGGTCGAGCAAGCGCGTCATCGAACCGGCATCGACATTGACCCAGCGAGCCAAGTCGACAACTGTCGAAGCGCCGACGTTTTTCAAGCGCATCAGCGGCCCCCACTGCGCGCTGGTCAGGTCGTGCTCGTCCAGCCGCTTGTCGGCTTCCGCCACGACCGACACCATGATGCGCTTCATCAGATAGCCGACGCTCTCTTCAGCGCAGTACTCGGCGGCGCGGTAAAAGTCTGCTGGAGCGGCGGTTCGGGTCACGGCAAGTCTGCTTCGAAAACGGAAGCCCTGAATATATTTGCCTAAGCAATTATTGTCAAGGCTCCGACTTCTGCGCCCACGTCTGCGCCCACTTCTGAGCCCACTTCGGCGCTTGGATTTACCCCGGCGAAGGCGCAGCTGGCACTACACCGTGATCGCCATGCCGCGGTAAATACGCGCCCGGTAGCGCGAGTCTTCGGCATCGGGCAGTGGTGCGCCGGCCAGCAATACGGCGCGGCCGAAGCGCTTGACCTCTTCTGCGTGCTCTTCGTCGTTGCGCGGCTCTTCGCTGCGCACTCGGCGTGTGAGGTTGATCTGATTCACCGGCACGTCGTGCACCAGGCGCTCGTTTTCCACCGCCAGCGTGGCGGTGAAGGCGTGCAGCGTGGTTTTCACGAAGTTGGCCAGCGCGAAGCCGATGCCCTGCGGGTCGCTGTTGGCCGGCACGTCGGGGCTGCACAGCACGAGCTGGCAACCGTCGATCAGGCTGGCTTTGCGGGCAATGCGGAACAGGTGCGTGAGGTTGTCTTGCACCACGCCTCGGAAGGCTTCCGGGCTGAGCCAGTCGGTGAGGGCTTGCTCGGCACCCGCACCCGCACCCGCACCCGCACCCGCCCCACCCGAGCCTGCAGCCACCGAAGGCAGTGGCATTGGCAACGGAACAAACGGCGTCGCCACGATGGTGGTGGGCGTGCCGTGACGGCGCAGCGCGGTGTCGATGCCGTCTTCAACCGCGTCACCGCAGACGATGGTGTCGAGCAGGTCGGCCGGCACTTCCCGCAGCGCGCCGCGGATTGCTGCGGCACCGGCTTCAGAGTGCGTCAGCACCACGATGCGGCCGACATGGCACTGGTGCAGGAAGGACCGCGCGGCTTCGGCCATGTACTCGACCAAGTGCTCGCCGATCAGCCACACCGTCTTGCCGCGCATCATGTCCAGCCGCTCGCGCTTGGCGCTGCCAAACAGCTCGCGCTCGGTGATGGAGCGCTCCAGGCTCAGGCCGCCGCTGGGCATGAAGGTTTCGCCGCTGACGGCGCGGTCGGCCAGGAAGTAAACGGTGGCCAGCGCCACTTCGGTTTCGGTGGGCATGTTGCCGAGGTGCAGCAGCGACAGCACGCCACCGCGCACCTTGGCCGCCTCGGCCAGGATTTGCTTGGGCGGCACATACGGCTTGTCGTCAGGCGGCAGCGCCCGCAGCCACACGCTGTCGTCGCGGCCGCTCCACTCGGGGCTGTCCAAAAAGTAGCCGCCCAGTCGCAGCCGCGCGGTCAAGCGGCGCGCCATGGCCTCGGACATCAGCAAACTGCCCCAGGTGCAGTCGTCGCTGCGCTCCTTGTGGCAGCGCGTGGCCAGCGCCCGCAATTCACGCGGCGCGTCGCTGTCCATGGCGATGGCGGCGATGTCGTTGTCGGCCAGTCGGTCCAGCAGCATCTCGATGCGCGCACCCCGGCGCAGCGCCTTCACCACCGCCTCGTGCACCGCATTCAAGCGGCGGTTTTCCAGAATCAGTCGGCCGCGCCGCTCGAACAGGCCGGGCCGCGAACCCGCGCCCTTCAAGCGTTCGCCGTCGACCGGGCCGGGCGCGATGGCGTTGATTTGCACCTCGGGCCCAAGGAAGCGCGCCATGGTCTCGACCAGCGCGCGCTGGCCCGACTTGCTGACCGCGTAGTCGCTGCGGTTCGGGTAGGCCACCGCCAAATACTTTTCACCGCCGAAGTAGCTCGACACATTCAGCACATAGCCGCTGCCCTGCGCCTTCATCAGCGGCAGCACCTCGTGCATGAGGGCGTAGTTGCTCACCAGGTTGGCGTCCAGCGTGCGCACCCAGCCGTCCAGCGGCATGTCCACCGCCATCTCTTCAGCGCCCGACACGCCGGCGTTGTTGATCAGGTAGTCGATGCGGCCGAAGGCGGCGATGGTGGCCGCAACGGCTGGCTTCAGGGTCGACAAATCGCTCACGTCCACGTCCGCCAAGATGCGCACGCGGCGCTCAGCGCCGCTGTAGCCGATGTCGGCCAATTCACCGACGATGCGCTCGCGAATGGCTTCGAGCTCGCTCTGGCGCCGCGCCACCAGCATCACCTTGGCACCGCTGAGCGCCAGCAGACGCGCCACTTGCCCGCCGATGCCGGCCGAGCCGCCGGTGATGAGCGCGACCTTGGCGGTGTGCAGCCCGGTCAGGTTCTCGGTGAAGCCGAGCATCGAACGGCGCGCGCCGGTGGCCTCGACGATGCTGATCGGCAGGTACAAATTGACCTGGCGAATGCGGCGTTCAGTGAACAGCAGCCGCGCGGCCTGACCCGCCGAAAACGGCAGGTTCTCGGGCTCGGTGTTGTCGAAACGGATGATCTGGTTGCCCCATTCGGGGAAGCGGCAACGGCCGAGCTTGCGGTCGACCTCGCTCTCGTCGCGCCAGACGCGGATCAATTCTTCAATCGCGCTGCGCATGCAGATGGCCCAGGCATTGCCTTCGCCGTCGCTGCCATTCGTCAAAAACACGAAACGCGGCTCGTGCACCAGGTCGGTTCTGCCGATCCAGTAGCGCGTCAGGGCCTGCGCGATGGCAATCGTGGCGTGCAGCTCTTCGTCGACAAAGGCTTCCATGTCCTCGTCGCTGGCGTCCAGCACCGGGCCGCGGAAACGACCGGGGCCGTAGGCCGGCATCACGATGGCGCCGGTGATGGGGCCGCGCTCGGTGGCGCCGTTGTGATGCTCGTTGCCGACCTCGCTGTCCACCTCGCCGTCAGCCTCGCGCCAAGGGCGCAGTGCCGATGCCAATGACACCCCGTCCATGCGGTCGCAGACGCGCACCTTGATGCGTGACGACAGGCCCGCTGCCGCCACCAGATCACGCGCCTCGTTGCAACCGCTCTCGCGGCTCAGGCCCACGATCACATCGGCGCCGGCTTCGACCTGCATGCGCGCAATGGCCACGGCGTCTTCCACCTGGTCACCGGCCATGACGATCACCGTTTGCCCGCTGGCGTCCACCGTGCGCAGCGTCGGCCGGCTGACCCAGGTGCTGCGGCTTTCCTGCCGCACCTTCATGCCGTGCGTGACTTCGAAGTTGTGGCCGTTGAAGGCCGCCGACTCGTCACTGCCCAAAAACACCATGGTGTGTGCCATGTCCTTGGGCAGCGGGAAAGTCTTGGCGCGCGCCTCGCCTTCGACGCTGCGCTCCAGCGTCATTTGCTGGAAGAACTTGTTGGCGGTGGTGCCGGACTCTGCGCCTTGCAATTGGTCCATCGACGCGAAAACGCTGCGGATGCGCGCGCTGCGCGTCGGCCCCGGGAACAGCGTGTTGACGCGAACGCCGCGCGCGCCGAGTTCGTCGCTCATCTGGCGCGACAGCGCGTTCAGCGCCGCCTTGGGCACCACATAAGCAGTGCGGCCGTAGTACTCGGTGCGCGAGAAGATGGTCGAGACATTGACCACCGACGCGCCTTCCTTCAGGTGCGGCGCGGCGGCACGCATCACGTTCCACACCACGCCCAGGATGTTGCGCGCGCTTTGCGCCAGCGTTTCGGTGTCGATGCTGCCGGCCTCTTGCAGCGCGGTCAGATCGGCCGCGGTCAGCGGCACTTTGGTCAGCGGCTGGCGCGGGCCGGTGGTGCCGGCGTTGTTGATGACGATGTCGAGCTTGCCGTGGCGCTCGATGATGGCGGCGATGCCGTCGCGGGCGCTGGCCGGGTCGGCGCCGTCGATGACGACCACATCGGCCATCTCGGGTGCTGCGCCGGTGTCGGCAAGCGCCGCGTCACGCGCCGCTTCGAGCTTGCTGCGGGTGCGCCCGCTGAAGATGACGGTGGCTTCTTCGCGCAAATAAGCGCGAACAATTTCGCCGCCCAGGTTACCGGCGGCGCCGGTGATGAGCGCGACCTTGCCGTGCAAACGGCCGCGGCGGTTGTTGTTGGACTCCATCGATGAAACTCCCTCGGACTGTTGTTGATAATTTTTTTTGCGGCCCGCTCGGACCGTTCAGGTCAGGTCAGCTCGGGCCCGTTCTGGATGTTTTTCTAGGCCCGCTGACCGGCCGCCCAAGCCTCGAACAACGCATCACGGCTGTCCAGCCCCATGGCGGGCAGCGCGTGGTTGACGAGGTAAGTGGCGCCCGTGTGGCTGTTGTCCCACATGGCCTGGTGCGCGGCCGGCAAGCCCTGCCACGGCACCACCGTGGGCGGCGTCACCTCCAGCAGGCCGGCGGCGATCATGTCGTTCATGCGCGTGACTTCGTAGGCATTGCACAAGTGCGTGCCGAGGATGGACGCGGTGGGCATCAGGATGCGGCGCTGGCGCGTCCACACCTGCGGCGCGTAAAAGGCATAACGCCGGTGACGCATGTCTTCGCCGTACACCACGCGGCCGGTGAACGGCTTGACCAGCGCGGTGCTGACACCGAGTGCGTCATGACCGGCGCGCTCGAACACGATGTCGGGCGCGCCACGCGGGTTGTCGGCGCTGCGCAGCAAAGCGCCGACTGCGGCACCAAACGGCTTGAGGGTGCGGTCCTGAAAGTCACGCACCGATTGGCGGAAGGTCTCGATGTCGCGCCGCGCATCGACCAGCCGCGGCATCGTGCGCGGCCAGTGGAAGTGCTCGCCGTGGCGACGCTGAACGTCTTCGAGCGCCACGACACCGGCCACCGCGTCCTCGAAGCCCAGCGACAACACGAACTCGCGCTGCGCGTCGGTGCGCGTGGCCACGACGGTGCGCAGGCCGAACTCGCGCAGCGCTTCGATCATCTCCAGGCCCTCGGCATCGACGAGCGCCGGGCTCTCGGAGGTGTCGGAGGTGTCGGCCACGCCGTAGTACAGCAGCACCGCTTCGCCGCCCCGCGCGCCGGCACGCCTGAGCATCTCGGCCGGTGCCACGCGGCCAGGCTTGCCCACAAAGCTGAGCAGGTAGCCCGACGACGCACCGTAAAACGCGATCGAGCCGCCTTCGGCCAGCAACTGGAACGAGCGCGGAAAGGCCGTCTCCCCGGCGTGCGAAACCGCATGGTCGGCCAGCTTGCCGCCGTTCAGGCGCTTGAATTCTTCGACCAGCGGCGCGCCTGCGGCCTCCCACTCGGCGGCTGCGGTGGCCATGGTTGCTGCGGCGGCTTTGGTAGTTCCGGCATCCCCGTCTTCCGGCACCGAGGTGAACAGCGACTTGAAGCGCGCTTCGCTGCGGTCGATGGCGCCTGCCGCACCTTCTGTGCGAATCGACTCGGCGCGCGCCGGGCTCGACACCAAACCCGTCACCGACAAGCCGGCTCGGTAGGCGCTCTTCAGCGCATCCAGCCCGGTGCCGGTGGCCGCGCCCTCGACAAATATCGTGCGCCCCGGCGCCACTTGCAGCGTGGTGAACAGCGCGCGCGACACCGTGCCCAGGTTCAGGATGTAGGCGCCCGCCGATTCCAGCGGCAGCCCCGCAGGCAGCGGATGCAGCTGCGGCGCCTGCGTGATGAGGAACTGCGCGTGGCTGCCGGTGCGCGTCTCGTAGCCCTGGATCGAGAAGCCGGCGTACATCGGGTCGCGCCCGGCCAGCGGCGACAGCAACTCGCTCTGGCCGGAATACACCGCCACCAAGTCGCCGACCTTCAGCCGGCCCTCTCGGCGCACTTCGCTGCCCAACGCGGCGACCAGCGCCACACCGCCGCTGCCGGTGACTTGAACGTCTTCTTCGTGGCCATCAAACGGCGACACCGGCACGCCGGTCAGCGCCCAGATGTCGTTGAAGTTGACCTCGCTGGCCAGCACATAAACCAGCGCCTCGTTGGGCTCGGGTGCATCCACCGGCACCAGCATCTCGACCTCGGAAACCTTCGGCTCGCCGAAGCGCGGCTCGCCGGTCTCGGGGTCGCGCGGCACGCCCTGGCCAAACTGCCAACGCGGCAGCGGCGTGATGCCGGGGTACAGCGGCGCACCCAACGGCAGCAACTCTCCGGCCGCGATCAGTGCGTCGATGCGCGCTGCGTTGTCGCCGACAAGGCTCACACCGCCGCGCCGGATCGGCAACGCCGGGCTGGTCTTGTCCATGAACATCGCGATGCCGGTCTTGCCGCCGTCGGGGTCGACCACGGCCTGCGCGAACAACTCGGCCTCGGCCAGCAAACCGGCCTCGATGCCCTCAAGCCAACCAGTGCGGACGGCTTCGATGGCGCGGTCGCGCGCGCCGCCTCGGCCCATTGTGTGAAGTTGGCGCTGAATCATCTGGATGTGCGGGTCGGCCAGCGCGTCATTCAGCGACAAGGCCGACGGCTGGTTCCAGTCGACCAGGCAGCGCTGGCGCTCGGCCAGGGCACGCCCGAGCATCGATTCACTGCCCTGCGCCGCCCAGTCACGCGCGGCCGCATGCGCCGTGGTCAACACATCCTCGCCCGGTTCGGCGATGGCGTCGATGGCACCGAACGCCAGCGTCTGCGCCGCAGAAAAGCTGCGTCCGCCCAGCACCATCTCCAGCGCATCGACCAGTCCGGCCGCACCGCGACGCGTGCTCAGCAAACGCGGCAGCCGCTGCGTGCCACCGTAGCCCGGCAACAGCCGCAGGCGAATTTCGGGCTGCCCGAAGCGCGCGGTGGGCTCGGCCAACCGCAGGTGGCAGGCCAGCGCGAACTCCATGCCGCCGCCCAGCGCCACGCCTTGAATCGCAGCGATGCACGGCTTGCCCATCGCCTCGATCTTGCGAAACGCCAAGTGCGCCGTGTTGGGCAAAGCGCGCGCCTGTTCGGCGGTGTGCATTTCTTCCAGCAACTGGCGAATGTCGGCACCGGCCACAAAGCTCGCCGTGCCTTCGCCCGTGAAAACCACCGCCGCCACATCGTCGCGCCGCGCCAGGTGCTCGACCACGATCACCAACTCATCGAGCGCGCGTTCATTCAGCGCATTCACCGGCGGGTTGGTGACGAAGACGGTGGCCACTTTGCGCTGAACACCGAACTGAACATCCAGCGCGTTGTACTGGATCTTGAAATACCGATACCGCTCGAACAATTGCTGTTCGTCGGACAAGGTCTGGCGCCGTTGCCAGGCATCGATCACGCGCCTGAACTCGTCCAGGCTTTCCGGGTTTTTCAGTGTCGACGTATCGCCCACCGGTTGGCCTTCCACCAGTGCGCGCACCATGCGGCGCATGTACTTGCCGCTGCGTGTTTCGGGGAACTGGCTGACCTCGATGAAGTCGCTGGGCACGGCCACCGCGCCTTTCTCTTGGCGCACCAGTTCGGTCAGCTTGCGGCGATCATCGGGCGTGAGCTTGCGGCCCGCACTCGGCTTGACGAAGGCCAGCGGCGTGAGGCCTTTTTCGCGGTGCGGCGCGCCCACCACGATGACGTTGCCCACCGGCGAATCCGGATCGAGCGAGCGTGCGCGCAGGATCGCGCCTTCAATTTCTTCGGTGCCCATGCGGTGGCCGCTGACGTTGATGACGTCGTCGCTGCGGCCGTGCAGACTGAAGCTGCCATCGGCGTGGCGCACGGCGAAGTCGCCCTGCGTGTAGGCAAAGGTGCCTTCCCAGCGCGACCAATATGCCTTGTGCCAACGCTCGCCATCACCGCACCAGCCGCCCACCACTGCGCCGTCTTCAACGCGAAAGTTCTGCGCATCGCCCCACACCGTGCGCGCCAGATAAGGGTAAGGCGCGGCGATGACGATCTCGCCCTTTTCGCCGTCTGCGGCGCGGTGCCACGGCGTGTTGGACTCCGAGCCCGAGCCTTCTTCACCCACCCACACATCACCCAGGATCCAGGGCAGCGCCCAGGTGTGCGCGTCGGGGCGCAGCGGGAAGTCGGCATTGCCGTAGAAGTGCGTGAAGGCGATGCCGCCGTGCTCGGTGGC
>JBBRGA010000073.1:0-17642 GCA_038241115.1 Burkholderiales bacterium
GGCAGCGGCGGCCAATACGTGGCCAACATGGGCGCGCAGTTGGTCAGCCTGAAGTTTGGCCGCGACGATGAATCTGAAGCCGACAAGATTGGCCTCGACCTGGCCGCCCGCGGCGGTTACGACCCGCAGGCGTCGGTCAGGTTGTGGGAAAAAATGGCGGTGGCCAACAAAGGCGCACCGCCCCAGTGGCTGAGCACCCACCCAGCCGGGGCCACGCGAATCAGAGACCTGCAGGCCAACATCCCCGACGTGGAAGGCCTGTACGCACGCGCTGAAAAACCCAGGCGGCGCTTTGAGGCGGCTAAAAACTCAGCTCCGAGATCAGACGCGGCCGATACCGATCAAAACGAGACGACCGAGCGGGAGAAGTAGTGCCTTCTGCCGCGCCTGCTTCCTACTCACATCACCCCAACACCTTCACCAACCAGGCATTCCAGTCGGCCACTTCCTGGGCGCACACCGAATGCGGCATCGGGTAGTCGTGCCACTCGACGTTGTAGCCCAGCGCGACCAGGGCGTCTCGTGAGTCGGTGGCGCGGGCCAGCGCGATGACGGTGTCCTGGCGGCCGTGGACCAAGAAGATCGGCGTGGCGGCGTTGGCCGGGCTGCGCTCGGCGGCGGTTTGCGCGGCCAAGGGCAGGTAGCCTGACAAGCCGACGAGGCCCGCCAATTTTTCGGCGTGGCGCAGGCCGGTCATCAGCGTCATGGCGCAGCCTTGAGAAAAGCCGGCCAGTACGATGCGCGAAGCAGGAATGCCGCTGGCCACTTGCGCGGCGATCACGGCCTCAACGTCGCGTTGCGATGCGCGCAGGCCGGCTTCGTCTTCTTTCTTTTGACCGCCGGGGCTGAGTTCGGCACCGTAAATGTCGTACCAGGCGCGCATCTCGTAGCCGCCGTTGACGGTGACGGGGCGGATGGGTGCGTGCGGAAACACAAAGCGCACCGCGCCGATGGCGCTGAGGTCGAGCTCTTGCGCAATGGGCACAAAGTCATTGCCATCGGCGCCCAAGCCGTGCAGCACGATGACGGCGGCGGTGGGATGGGGCGCGGTGTCGATCTGTATGGTTTCTAGGGTCATGGCGCTTCAGTTGAATTCGAGTTGAGTGGGCTGAAATGAAAAACGAGGTCTGCTTTCAAATCAACCTGCGAGGCGCTCGTTTTGCGGAAACAGCGCGCGTCGCGCGTCGTCGTCCATTTCTGTTTTGAAGGTGTGGCGGGTTTTCAGCGCTTCGGCCCTTTGCGCCGCCGGGCGCTGGTTGATTTCGTCCAGCCAGCGCTTCAGATGAGGCAGTTGCGCCCAGACGTCGGTGCCGCCCAGCACGAACGGCAGGATGCGCGCCCAACCCCACAGTGCGATGTCCACCAAGGTGTAGTGGTCGCCCAGCATGAAGCGGCGGGTCGACAAGCGCTCGTCGATCAGACGCCAGTGGCGCCATGCCTCGAAGTCGTAGCGGTTGAGCGCGTAGACCTTGGGCTCGGGCGCGACGTGCCTGAAGTGCACGCTTTGCCCCGAGTACGGCCCGATGCCGCTGGCAACGAACATCAGCCACGACAGCATCTCGCCGCGCGCAGCCGGTGTGTCCTGCGGCAGGAATTGGCCCGTTTTTTCAGCCAGGTACAGCACGATGGCGTTGCTGTCGAAGATGGTGACAGCGCCGTCGCCGTCGCCGTCGCCGTCACTGTCAATGAGCGCCGGGCATTTGGCATTCGGGTTGACGGCTGTGTACGCGGGCAGGTGCTGATCGCCCTTGCGGGTGTCGACCGGCAGTGCCTCGTAGGGCAGGCCTGCCTCTTCGAGGAACAGTGCCACCTTCATCGGATTGGGCGCGAGGTTGTAGAAGAAGCGAATCATGAGCGGGGCCTCCTGGGCGCGTTGGGTGGGTGATCGGTGGTGGGGCGGCGGGGCAGTGGGGCAGCAAGCAACCCGCACGTTGGCGGATTGTTCACCAAGGCGTTCACTGAAACGTTCACTGCAAGGTTCACTGCAGGGCGCTGCTCCTACCATCAGGCCATGCCAACACACTTGCTCGCAGCCACCCCGGCGCGCACCGCCTTGCTCACGCTGCTGGCCATGCTGGCGTTTGCCGGCAACTCACTGCTGTGCCGAATGGCGCTGCGCCACACCACCATCGACGCGGCCAGCTTCACCAGCGTGCGGCTGGCCAGCGGCGCGCTGGTGCTGGGGTTGTTGGTGGCCTGGCGGGACCGCAACCGAATCCGTGAACGTGAACGTGACCGCAACCGTAACCATCACCGAGCCGGCGGGCGTGCAGATGCTGCGCCGTGGTGGTCCGGCGACTGCTTGTCGGCGCTGGCCCTTTTCGTGTATGCCGCGGCTTTCTCGTTTGCCTACCGCAGCTTGACGGCGGCCACCGGCGCGCTGCTGCTTTTCGGCGTGGTGCAGACGGCGATGATCGGTTGGGGTTTGTGGCGCGGCGAACGGCTGCGTTGGTTGCAATGGCTGGGCCTGGCCACCGCAAGCGCGGGCCTGTTGGTGCTGTTGCTGCCGGGGTTGGCAACGCCGTCGCTGGCCAGCGGCGGCTTGATGGCTGCGGCCGGACTGGCTTGGGCGGTGTATTCGCTGCGCGGCCGAGCGGCTGGTGATGCCACGGCGGTGACCGCGGGCAACTTCATTCGTGCCGCGCCAATGGCGCTGATGCTCAGCGCCGCGCTGTGGCCGCAGGCGCGCTGGGATGGCGCAGGGCTGGGCTTGGCGCTGGCCTCGGGCGCCATCGCCTCCGGGCTGGGATATGCGGTCTGGTACACCGCGCTGCGTGGGCTCAGCGCCACCCATGCGGCGGTGTCGCAGCTGAGTGTGCCGGCCTTGGCTGCCGTGGGCGGCGTGCTGCTCATGGGCGAGGTGCTCAGCGCCAATTTGTTGTTGGCTTCGGTGGCCGTGCTGGGCGGCGTGGCACTGGTGATTTTCGGTCGGCCCAAGAGCCACGGCCAGCGCGTTTGAAGGGGGTGTATGAAGGGGGTGTCCCGCCACAATCAATGCCCCAACACGCAAACCACCATGCCGATTTCTACTGAACCGTCCACCACTGAACCGTCCACCATGCAGCTGCAGATCAACGCCGACTTTGCGCAGCGCGCGCTGATGCGACCCGACGACGCCTGCTGGCAACCATCGCCGCTGCCCGGTGTCGAGCGCTGCATGCTGGACCGAGTGGGCGGCGAAGTCGCGCGCGCAACCAGCCTGGTTCGGTACGCGCCAGGCTCGCGCTTTGAGCGTCACGTTCACGGCGGCGGTGAAGAAATTTTGGTGCTCGACGGCGTTTTCAGCGACGCCAGCGGCGACCACCCTGCCGGCACCTACATGCGCAACCCGCCTGGCAGCGCGCACGAGCCGCAGTCGCGCGACGGCTGCCTGCTCTTTGTGAAACTGCGCCAGTTTGCGGATGATGATTTGCAACCGGTGCGGATCGAAACCCGCACCGAGCGCTGGCGTCAGGGCCTCGTGCCGGGCTTGTCTGTGATGCCGCTGCACGAGCACAACGGCGTCTCCACCGCACTGGTGCAGTGGGAGCCCAACACCCAGTTCCATGCCCACATGCACACCGGCGGCGAGGAGATATTGGTGCTTGACGGGGTGTTTCGCGACGAGTTTGGCGCGTATCCCACAGGCAGCTGGTTGCGCAGTCCGAGGTGGAGCCGGCACACGCCGTTCACCGGGCCGGAAGGGGCGCTGATTTACGTCAAGGTCGGGCACCTGGTCGCGGATCAGACCGGCGACTGAGCAGCGCGCGGCACGGCCGTCCACAGCGCGTCACAGGCGCTGAACTTATCTTCGCTTGGCCGCGATCATCACGCCCTCGGTGACGCTGTAGCCCCAACTCGCGCAAGTCTCTGGTGCGATGGAATCACGGCCACCTTTCGAGTAGTTGGTCCAGGAGAAATGCCCCGACGTGACCGGCGTCATGTTGGTGACCTCAAAGCCTTCTGAGTCCAATTGGTTCAGCGCCTCTTGGGTGTCTGCAGACAGCCGTGCGCCGTCGATCACATCTTCCCGATACCCGTCCAGCTCGATCCAACGCCTCTTCTTGGCCATCACCGGCTTCGGTGGGTACGGCGTCGCGCTTTTCTCTCGATCGCGAGAGGTGGCAAACGGGCCAATCACCTTGATGCGCTCACCGATCCTGTCGGTGCGGTGGCACAGCTCGACCACCATGCCGCTCAAGATTGGTCGTGAGCCGCCGATGTTGACAGGACGCAGGAAGCGGTCTGGCGCCGGGAGCAGCGTCGCGCGTCCAGCGCGATCCGCGCAGCCGACACGTTTTCATCATGACCACCTCATATTTATACATTCACACCGTGCCCACCACTGTCCTCACAGGCATGGGCCTGGGCGCGATGCCGACCGGATGTCAACGCACATGAGGCGCTGGTTGTCAGTGCTGCGCGAGCACGCGGCAATCTGGCTGCCTGCGCTGGTGCTGGTGGCCGGCACTGCGGCCGCCTTGGGCAGCGCCGGGTGGCTGCACAGCCGCACCCAGGCCGAAGCCGAGGCCGACTTCCGCCGCCTGGTGCTGGCCGACTCGGCACAGATCAGCGCGCGTTTTCGCAAACCCGTGTACGGCTTGAGCGGCATGCGCGGCGTGTACGCCACACACACCACCGTGCAGCGCGACACGTTCAGGCGCCATTTGGATTCGCGCAGCCTGGCGCAGGAGTTTCCCGGCGTGCGCGGTTTCGGCTTCATCGAGCGCGTGTCGCGCGATGGGCTCGCCGCCTTCGTTGCCGCCGAGCGCGCCGACGGCGCGCCGCAGTTCGACGTGAGCCAGCTGGAGCGCAAAGGCGAGGACGACCTTTACGTCATCAAGTTCATCGAGCCCGCCGCGGCCAATGCGGGTGCCCTCGGTTTGGACGCGGCTTCGAGCGGGGCGCGTCGCCAAGCCTTGCTGCAGGCGCTGGAAACTGGTGAGGCCACCGTCAGCGGCCTGACCACGCTGGTGCAGGACCCGCGCCGCGGCCCCAGCGTGCTGCTTTACCTGCCGGTTTACCGTGGCGCGGCGAATGGCCCGACGCCTCGGCCCGAGGCCGAACTGCGTGGCCTGGTGTACGCGGCCATCGTGCTGGACGAGCTTTTGGCAGACTTGCAAAACGCAGCCGCAGACCAACTGCATGTCGAGCTCTTCGACACCGCCAGCGGCACAGCGCAAGGCGCGCTGATGTACGACAGCCACAAATCGCTGGCCGATGGCGAGGCGGCCCGCAAGGCGCCGACCGCGCGTTTCGAAATCATTCACATGATCGATCTGCCGGGCCGGACGGTCACGCTGCGCGCGCGCAGCACGCCGGCCTTCGAGGCGGCAGACCGCTGGAGTGGGCCGTGGGTGCTCGGCTTCGGTGTCTTCGCAGTGAGCTTGCTGATCGCCTTGTTGCTGCGTCAACAGATGCGCAGCCGCGGCCGCGCCGAAGCGTTGGCACGCAGCATGACGGCCGACCTGGACCGTCTGGCTGTGGTGGCGCGGCGCACCACGAACGCGGTGGTCATCACCGACGCGCAGCGACGCATCACCTGGGTCAACGACAGCTTCGAGCAGCTCAGCGGCTACAGCGCGGCCGAGGCGATGGGCCAGTCGCCGGGCGCGCTGCTACAGACCGAGCAAACCGACCCGGCCACCGTGCAGGCGATACGGGAAGCGTTGAACGCTCAGCAGGGTTACCGCGGCGAAATTCTCAACCGCAGCAAGACAGGCCAGTTGTACTGGCTGGGGCTCGACATACAGCCTTTGGTCGACGAGGCGGGCCACTTCACGGGTTTCATGGCCGTCGAGCAGGACATCACGCAGCGCAAGAACACCGAGCTCGCCATGGCACGCCAGAAGCGAAGCCTGCAAAACATCATCGAAGGCACACAGGTCGGCACCTGGGAGTGGAACGTCGAGACCGGCGAGGCCATCTTCAACGAACGCTGGGCAGAAATCATCGGCCACACCCTGGCCGACATCGGACCGACCAGCATCGACACCTGGCTGCGTTTTGCCCACCCTGAAGATCTGCGCCAAAGCACGCTGATGCTGGAGCGCCACTTCGGCGGCGAAAGCGATGCCTACGAGTGCGAATCGCGCATGCGTCACAAGTCGGGGCACTGGGTGTGGGTGCTCGACCGCGGCAAGCTGTTCAGCCGCAGCGAGGACGGCCGGCCGCGCTGGATGGCGGGCACGCACATGGACATCACCGAGCGCAAGCAGTCCGAGGCCGCGCTGCGTGCCAGCCAGTCGTTCCTGAGCCAGACCGGGCGCATCGGCGGCGTCGGTGGCTGGACCCTGGAAATCGCCACGCAGCAGATTGCGTGGACAGAGGAGACCTGCCGCATCCACGACCTGCCGCCGGGCCACCAGCCGACGCTGGACGAGGGCATCTCGTACTACACCGAAGACGCCAGGCCAGTGATCCAAGCTGCGGTGGCGCACAGCATGGCCTCGGGCGAGGGCTTCGACCTTGAATTGCAGATCCTGACCGCCAAGGGGCGCGAAATCTGGGTCCGCGCCGTCGGCGAGGCCGAGTTTGTTGATGGCCAGGCGGTGCGCCTGGTGGGCGCCTTGCAGGACATCACTGCGCGGCGTGCGCTGGAAGCCGACCTGCGGCGCAACAACGAGGTGATGAGCACTGTTCTGGAAAGCCTGCCCTGCGGGCTCAGCGTCTTCGATGCCGACATGAATCTGACCACCTCGAACCGACAGTTGCGCGAGGTGTTGGCGCTGCCGGACTCGATGTTCAACCAGATGCCGCTGCACTTCGAGGCCCTGGTGCGTCAAAACGCCACGCGAAGTCAGTGCCCCGTTGAGGACCTCGAGGCCACCGTGCAGGCGACCGTCGAACGCTTCCGCCATTCAGCGCAGCCGCACCAGTTCGAGCGCGTATGGCCCGACGGCGCCGTGCTCGAGGTGCGTGGCGCCCCGATGCCCGGCGGTGGCTTTGTTTCCACTTACACCGACATCACCGCGCGCAAGCGGGCAGAGGCTGAGGCAGTGCACAGCGCCGAACTGCTGCAAGGCGCAATCAACGCCATCGACGAGGCCTTCGTCCTTTACGACCCGCAGGATCGGCTGGTGATGTGCAACGAGCCCTACCGGCGCTTCTATGCCGGCGTGGCCGATTTGATGATGCCGGGCGTGCCCTTTGAGACGCTGGTGCGTGCGGGCGCGGAGCGCGGCGATTACCCGCAGGCCATCGGCCGCGTCGATGAATGGGTGGCCGAGCGCATGGCGGCGCACCTGGCTTCCAACATCGCGGTGCTGCAGCCGCTGGCGGACGGCCGCATGCTGCGCATCGTCGAGCGCAAGCTGCCCGACGGCCACATCGTGGGCTTCCGCATCGACATCACCGAACTGACGCAGGCTCGCCACACCGCCGAGCAGGCAACGCTGGCGGCCAGCCGCGCACTGGCGCGCTTGCGGGCCGTCTACGACATCTTGCCGATGGGCATCACACTGACCGATCCGCAGGGCCACATCATTGACTGCAACCCGGCGTCGGAAAGGCTGCTGGGCATCAGCAAGGCCGAGCATCTGGCGCGTGACTACGGCGGCAATGAGTGGGTCATCCTGCGTGAAGACGGCACGCCGATGCCGAGCCAAGAGTTCGCCAGCGTGCGTGCGCTGAAGCACGGTGTGGCAGTGCGCGGCGCGGTGATGCAGATCGTGACGCCGCAGCGCAACGTGTGGTTGTCGGTGGACGCCATGCCGGTGCAGCACGACGAACTGGGCGTGGTCGTGGCCTATGCGGACGTGACCGAAGCGCGGGTGCAGCAGCAGGCGCTGATCGAAGCCAAGGGGCAGGCCGAAAACGCCAGCGTGGCGAAGAGTCAGTTCCTGGCCAACATGAGCCACGAGATTCGCACGCCCATGAATGCGATTTTGGGCATGCTGGCGCTGCTCAAACGCACCGAGCTTTCTGCGCGGCAGGCCGACTACACCGGCAAGACCGAAGGCGCGGCGCGCTCGCTGCTGGGGCTGCTGAACGACATCCTGGACTTCTCCAAGGTCGAGGCCGGCAAGATGACGCTGGACCCGCAGCCGTTCCGCATGGACCGACTGATGCGAGATCTGGGCGTGATCCTGTCGGCCAACGCGGGCGACAAGCCGCTGGAAGTGCTGTTCGACATCGACCCGGCACTGCCGCGCGGCCTGGTGGGCGATGCAATGCGGCTGCAGCAAGTGCTCATCAACCTGGGCGGCAATGCTATCAAGTTCACCGAAAAGGGCGAGGTGGTGGTGGCCGTGCGGGTGCTCTCGCAAGTTGCCGACGCGGTGACGTTGCGGGTGTCGGTGCGCGACACCGGCATCGGCATTGCGCCTGAAAACCAGGCCCGCATTTTCAGCGGCTTCACGCAGGCCGAGGCCAGCACCACGCGTCGCTTCGGCGGCACCGGGCTGGGGGTGGCGATCAGCCAGCGCCTGGTGGCACTGATGGGCGGCGCGCTGCAACTGGACAGCGCGTTGGGGCAGGGCACCACTTTCCACTTCACCCTGACGCTGCCGCGGGCTGCTGATGTGCCCGAGCCGGAGGAAACCGAGCCACAGGTCGCTATTGCCATCGCCATCCCGGCCCGCAACGTGCAGCGGGTTCTGGTGGTCGACGACAACGCCACCGCCCGACAACTGCTGGCCGACATGGCCGCGTCCATGGGCTGGGAGGCAGAGCTGGCCGACAGCGGCGAAGCGGCGCTGGCAATGCTGGACCGCGCCGGCCACGAGGGCTGGGCCTTCGACGCCGTCTTCATGGACTGGCAGATGCCCGGGCTCGACGGCTGGGAGACGGCCAGCCGTCTGCGCGCCGGTGGCGCCTTGGGCGCCGCGCCGCTGGTGGTGATGGTCACCGCCCACGGCCGCGAGAAGCTCGAGCAGCGCAGCGCGCAAGAGCAGGCGCTGCTGGACGGTTTCCTGGTCAAGCCGGTGACGGCGTCGATGCTGCTGGACGCCGTGGTGGATGCCCGCCAGCGCCGCGCCAGAACGCATTTGTCTGCCCCCGAGCCGCAGCTGCGCAGCGCGTCGGCACAGCGCTTGGCGGGCCTGCGTCTGTTGGTGGTGGAGGACAACCTGAACAACCAGCAGGTGGCGCGCGAACTGCTTGAAGACGAAGGCGCGCAGGTGCAGATTGCCAACAACGGCCAGGAAGGCGTGCAGGCCGTGGCGGTGGCCGCTGCCGACGCGCCTTTCGATGTGGTGCTGATGGACTTGCAGATGCCGGTGATGGACGGCTTTACCGCCACCGCGAAGATCCGCCGCGAGCTGGGCCGTACCGAGCTGCCGATCGTGGCCATGACCGCCAACGCCATGGCCAGCGACCGCGAGGCCTGCCTGGCGGCCGGCATGAACGACCACGTGGGCAAGCCTTTCGATCTGGACCACCTGGTGGCGACGCTGCTGCGCTGCTCCGGCCGCGCTGGCGCGCCCAAGCCGGCCGGCATGGCGCCGGCCAGTGATGTCCCAACCGCGCGCCCACCCGCGCTCCCACCCGAGCTGCTGGCCGAAGCTTCGCGCCGCGGCGTCGACCTGGCCGCCGCGCTGATGCGGCTGGGCGGCAAGCGCTCGGTGTACCAGCGCTCACTGGGGTCGTTTGCGAAGGACCTGTCGGCCTTGCCCGAGCAGCTTGCAAGCCTGCTGCAGCAGGGTCAGACCACCGACGCTCGCCGTCTGGTGCACACCGTCAAGGGCGTGGCCGCCACACTGGGGCTGAAAGCGCTGGCCAAGGCCGCCGCCGACGCCGAGGCAGCGCTTCTCGGGCCCCACACCGCTGAAGCGCAAGCCGCGCTGACCGACGCCCTGCACCAGTCGGCGATGAGTGCCCTGCAGGCCACCACCTATTTGCAAGAGGCGCTGGCGCAGATCGCCCAGTCTCCGGCAGTTCCAACACCGCATGGCGGGGCGCGCACGGCTGATCTGCGTGACGTGCTCGACGAACTGGTGGCCCTGCTGGAGGCCGCCGACATGCGCGCCGTCGATGTCTTCGAGCAGCTGCAACAAGCGCACGCAGGGCAACTGCACAGCGAGTTGCAGCCGCTGGGCGATGCCATTGCCGAACTCGACTTCGAGCGCGCGCTGACGCTGTGCCAACCCTTACTTGTTGAAAGTCTTCCATGAACATGCGCTACATGAACGAAGTCGGCCTGAGCAACCGACAGCCGCGGTTGCTGGTGGTGGATGACCAGCCCGTCAACATCCAGGCGCTGTACCAGGCCTTCAGTGCCGACCACCAGGTTTTGATGGCCACCAACGGCGAGCAGGCGTTGAAGATCGCCGTGAGCAAGCAACCCGACCTGGTGCTGCTGGACGTGATGATGCCCGGCATGGACGGGCACGAGGTCTGCCACCGACTGAAAGCCGACGAGAGCACGCGCGATATTCCGGTCATCTTCGTCACGGCACACAGCGACGAGGCCTCGGAAACTCTGGGGCTCGAAATGGGTGCGGTGGACTTCATCAGCAAGCCCATCAACACGAAAATTGTGCGGGCGCGGGTGAAGACCCAGCTGACGCTGAAGGCGCAGGCCGACCTGCTGCGCCAATGGGTCTACATCGACGGGCTGACGGGCGTGTACAACCGGCGCCACTTCGACGAGCGGCTGGCCAGCGAATGGGCGCGTGCGGTGCGCGGCGGCACCGAACTCAGCGTGGTGCTGCTCGATGTCGATTTCTTCAAGCGCTACAACGACCGCTACGGCCACCAGGCCGGCGACGACTGCCTGCGCCGTCTGGCCGCCTGTTTGAAGGACACCCTGAAGCGCCCCACCGACTTGGTGGCGCGTTACGGCGGCGAGGAGTTCGTGTGCCTGCTGCCCGACACGCCGCTGGCCGGTGCGATGTCGCTGGCCGAACACCTGCGCGACAACGTCGCGGCACTGGCCCTGGAGCACGCGGACTCGGCCGCCGCCAGCGTGGTGACGGTCAGTCTGGGCGTTTGCGGCAAGCCGCCAGACGGCGTGGGCAGTGCGGCCAGCCTGCTGCGCGGCGCAGACGCGCAGCTCTACCAAGCCAAGGCGCTGGGCCGCGCGCGGGCTTGCGGCGCCAGGTTGGAAGCCGCCTGAGCGGGCGCTCCGCACGCCGCCATAGCCAGCTCAGTTGTCGTCTCAAGGCATCGCTGCAGGCACGCCGCTGGCCGGCTCAAATGGTCGCGATTGATGGAAGCACCCCCGCAGCTGAAGGCCACGTCGTCGACCTGCCAAGGTGACTTCGCTTGACTCGACTTGGCCTTTCCCGCAAGCGCCACCGCCGTACAGTGCGGTCCATGCAGGGCATACAGCGCAAGGTCGTCTACGTCAGCCTCTACGAAGGTTTCGCCATCCTGTTTTCGAGCGTCGGGCTGGCGTTGCTGTCGGGTGCAGGCGCCAGCAAATCCACCGCTTTGGCGGTGGCCTCGTCGGTCATTGCGGTGGTCTGGAACTTGGCGTTCAACACCGTGTTCGAGGCTTGGGAGGCACGCCAGACAGTGCGCGGGCGTTCGGTCAAGCGGCGGGTCGCCCACGCCATCGGCTTCGAGTGCGGACTGGGCGCCATATTGGTGCCGGTGTTCGCTTGGTGGCTAGGCGTCAGCCTGTGGGAGGCTTTGCTGTTCGACGCCGCCCTGCTGGTCTTCTTTCTGGCCTACACCTTCGTCTTCAACTGGACCTTCGACCGCGCGTTCGGGCTGCCGACATCGGCTGCCGTGGATGCCAAACCTGCCTGACTGACCTGCGGCGCAACCTCAATCCGCCTCGGCAAGCACCACCTGCAAACGGTGTGATCGCCAGCCAGTGACGCACCGTCGCCCTGACCCGTGCCGTCGCCAGAAAATCAGACGCAGCCCGCGCTCTGTGTCATTCACAGCGTGAAGTCGTAGTCGATGACCAGCGGTGCGTGGTCACTGAAGCGTTGTTCGAGGTAAATGTGCTCCTTGCGCGCCAGCGCCGCCAGCCCCGGAGTCGCCAAGTGGTAGTCGATTCGCCAGCCAACGTTGTTGGCCCAGGCTTGGCCGCGTGCGCTCCACCAGGTGTATTGATCGGGGTGCGGGTTGAGGCTGCGGAACACGTCCACCAAGCCGATTTCTTGAAGCAGCGCGCTCATCCAGGCGCGTTCTTCGGGCGTGAAGCCGCTGTTTTTCTGGTTGCTTTTCCAGTTGCGCAGGTCGATTTCCTGGTGCGCGATGTTGATGTCGCCGACCAGAATGAATTCGCGTTTGTTTTTCAGTTTTTTCAGGTGCGGGGCCATCAACGCCAGCCAGCGAAATTTCGCCAACTGCCGCTCTTCGCCACTTGATCCACTGGGGAAGTAGCTGCTGATCAGGCTGAGCTTGCCGAATTTAGAACGTCCGGGAGTGTCGAAGCGCGCTTCCACATAGCGGCCTTCAGCGTCAAATTCAGCGTTGCCGATCCCGGTGATCACTTCGCTGGGTTCACGGCGCGAATACAAGCCCACGCCGGAGTAGCCTTTCTTGTCGGCGTAGTGGAAATGGCCGGTCATGCCGGCCACGCGGTCGAAGCGTCCGACCACGGTCTGGGCCTGCGCCTTCAGCTCTTGCACCCCCATACAATCTGCGGCCACGCCTTCGGCCCACGCCTCAAAACCCTTGGTGGCAGCGGAGCGAATGCCGTTCAAATTCAACGTGACGAAGCGAAACACAGCATGTCCTTGGTGAGCGCAACAAAAAGCAATCAAAGCGACGTTCAGGGCGATCAAAACGCTGACGAGTTGGCGCAGGCTTTCGTCAAGTTTTCGGTTGAAGCGGGCGTGCTGCGCTTTGGTGAGTTCAAGACCAAGGCCGGGCGCTTGTCACCTTACTTTTTCAACTCTGGTTTGTTTGATGACGGCGCCAAGTTGGGCCGCCTCGGAGAATTTTATGCGCGCCGTCTGTTGGCCAGCGGCGTGGCTTTTGACATGCTGTTCGGCCCTGCGTACAAGGGCATCACCCTGGCAGCGGCGACGGCCGTGGAGCTGGCGCGACTGGGTCACAACACGCCCTATGCGCACAACCGCAAAGAGGCCAAGCAGCACGGTGAAGGCGGCTTGATGGTGGGCGCGCCGTTGCGGGGCCGCGTCGTCATCATTGACGACGTCATCACCGACGGCGCTTCCAAACGCGAATCGGTGGACATGATCCGCGCGGCGGGTGCGCAGCCGGTGGCGGTGCTGATTGCACTGGACCGAATGGAGCGCGCGGGTGGTGCCTTGGACGCGTCAACCGAGGCCGGCGGTCAACTCAGCGAGCACAGCGCCGTTGAAAACTTCACGCGGGCATACGGCATGCCTGTGGTCACCATCGCGACGGTGAACGATTTGTTGCAATACTTGAAGTCCAGTGGTGATTCCGCACTGCACGCCCATGTGGCAGCGGTGGAGGCCTACCGAGAACGCTATGGAGTTTGAATGTTGGTAATCGCGAATGTGCTGAAAGCAGCTGTGGGTTTGGCGTTGATGGCGTCGAGCGCGACGCATGCGCAGCAGATTTACAGCTGCGTTGATGCGACCGGTAAAAGACTCACCTCTGACCGTCCTCTGCCCGAGTGTTCCGCTCGCGATCAACGCATCCTGAACACTGACGGGTCCGTCAAGAAAGTGCTGGCTCCCACGCTCACCGCAGAAGAAGCCGCGCACCAAGAAGCCCGTGACCGGGCGGCCGCCGTGGCGCGAAGCGCCCAACAAGATGCGGTGCGCCGCGACCGCAACCTTACCAACCGTTTTCCGACCGAGGAAGCACACGCCAACGCCCGCGCCAGCGCGCTGAACGATGTGCGCAAGGCGGTGGAGTCATCAGAGCGTCGCATGGCCGTGCTGGCCACAGAGCGCAAACCACTGCTCAGCGAGGCCGAGTTTTACGAGGGCAAGCCCTTGCCGTTGAAGCTGAAGCAGGCCATGGATGCAAACGACGCCACCACCGAGGCGCAGCGCACCCTGATTCAAAATCAGCAAGTGGAAATGGTTCGTATCAACGCGCTGTACGACGCCGAATTGGCGCGGCTGAGGCGCTTGTGGAGCGGCGTGCCGGCTGGGTCGATGGGCGCTGTGGCGGTGGCGGCGCCAACGGGCACGGCGGCTTCCACGCCCATCAAAAAATAAGCTTTCAGCCGAGTTTTTTCTTCAGCAACTCGTTGACCTGCGCCGGGTTTGCTTGGCCTTTGGTGGCTTTCATGGCCTGACCAATCAACGCGTTGAAGGCTTTTTCTTTCCCCGCGCGGAATTCTTCGACCGACTTGGTATTGGCGGCCAGCACGCCGTCCAAGATGCGTTCCAGCTCGCCGGTGTCGTTGATTTGCTCATGACCTTGCTCGCGGATGACGTCGTCCACAGACCTCAAGGGCGCAGCCCAAAGCGCATCGAGCACTTGCTTGGCCGCGTTGTTGGAGATCGTTTGGTCGTGAATCCGGCCGATCAGCGCACCCAAAGTTTCAGGGCCGACGGGGCAAGCTTCGATGGTGGCGTCAACCGCGTTCAAGCGACGAGAGACTTCACCCGTCAACCAATTCGAGGCCAATTTGGCTTGTCCACACACGGCAGAAGTGGCCTCAAAAAACTCTGACATGGCACGGCTGTGCGTCATCAGCGCGGCGTCGTACGCCGACAAGCCCAGCCCGTCCTGGTAACGCTGCATCTTGGCGCGCGGCAGCTCGGGCATCTGAGCTTGGATGCGCTCGATCCACGCCGGTGAAATCACCAGCGGCGGCAGATCGGGGTCGGGAAAATAGCGATAGTCGGCCGCGTCTTCCTTGCTGCGCATGGCCTTGGTTTCGCCGGTGTCGGCGTTGAAAAGCACGGTGGCTTGCTGCACCGTGCCGCCGTCTTCGATCAGGTCTATTTGCCATTGAATTTCATAGTCAATGGCTTGCTGCATGAACTTGAAGCTGTTCAAGTTTTTGATCTCGCGCCGGGTGCCAAATGCTTCGCCGGGCTTGCGCACCGACACGTTGGCGTCGCAGCGAAAACTGCCCTCTTGCATGTTGCCGTCGCAAATGCCGATCCACTTCACCAACTCGTGCAGCGTCTTGGCGTATTCGACGGCTTCGGCGCTGGAGCGCATGTCGGGTTCGGTGACGATTTCCAGCAGCGGCGTGCCCGCGCGGTTCAGGTCGATGCCGCTTTGCCCTGCGTAGTCGTTGTGCAGCGATTTGCCGGCGTCTTCTTCCAGGTGCGCGCGGGTGAGGTTGACCTTGTAGGGCACGTCACCCACCAAAAAACTGATGGATCCGCCTTGCACCACCGGTGTTTCGTATTGGCTGATCTGGTAGCCCTTGGGCAGGTCGGGGTAGAAATAGTTTTTGCGCGCAAAGATCGACTGATGCGCCACCTTGGCACCGACGGCCAGACCAAATTGAATGGCGCGTTCAACGGCACCGATGTTCATCACCGGCAGCGTGCCGGGCAACGCCAAATCCACCGGCGACGCCTGCGTGTTGGGCTCAGCACCGAAGGCAGTGGAAGAGCCGCTGAAAATTTTGGAAGCGGTGGACAGCTGGGTGTGCGTTTCCAGGCCAATGACAACCTCAAAACCGCGTATGAGTTTGCTTGCGTTCATGCCAATGCCCCAGCAGCCAACAGCGCAGGCGCACGGGTGTGCCAATCGGTGGCTTGTTGAAAGGCGTGCGCGGCGTACAGCAACGTGCCCTCTTCAAAGTAGTTGCCGATCAGCTGCAAACCGACCGGCATGCCACCCTCGCCAAAGCCCACCGGCACGCTCATTCCGGGCAAGCCTGCCAAGCTGGCGGGCAGCGTGAAAATGTCGGCCAAGTAAGCTGCCACCGGGTCGTCACCTTGACCGCCGAGCTTCCACGCCACCGTGGGTGCCACCGGACCTGCGATCACGTCGCACTGATTTTTAAAGCAGGCTTGAAAGTCGTCGGCAATCATGCGGCGCAGCTTTTGCGCTTGCAGGTAGTAGGCGTCGTAGTAGCCGTGCGACAACACATAGGCACCGATCATGATGCGGCGTTTGACCTCTGGCCCAAAGCCTTCGGCGCGGCTCTTTTTGTACATGTCTTGCAGGTCGGCGTAGTGCGCAGCGCGGTGGCCGAAGCGCACGCCGTCAAAACGGCTGAGGTTGGACGACGCCTCGGCCGGCGCGATGATGTAGTACACCGGTATCGACAGCTCGGTGCGCGGCAAGCTCACGTCCACCAGCGTGGCACCCAAGCGCTGCAACTGGGCGAGTGCGGCTTGCACTGCAGCGTTCACGTCGGCTGCCAACGCGGCCGGAAAAAACTCTTTTGGCAGACCGACGCGCAAGCCATTCAAGGGTCGATCCGGGGTGGCTCCCTCGCGCGCCTTCAGCATTTGCGCTGAGTAGTTTTGCGGCGGTCGCTGCGCACTGGTGGAATCACGTTCGTCGAAGCCGCTCATGGCGCTGAGCAGCAAGGCGCAGTCTTCAGCGCTGCGCGCCATCGGCCCGGCTTGATCCAGGCTGCTGGCGAAAGCAATCATGCCGTAGCGCGAGCACACGCCGTAGGTCGGTTTGATGCCGGTGATGCCCGTGAAACTGGCGGGCTGGCGAATCGAGCCGCCGGTGTCGGTGCCGGTGGCCGCAGGAAGCATGCGAGCGGCCACCGCCGCCGCCGATCCTCCCGACGAGCCGCCCGGAACGCGGTTGAGATCCCACGGGTTTTTCACTGGCGAATAGGCCGAGTTTTCGTTGGCCGAACCCATCGCAAATTCATCGCAATTGAGCTTGCCCAAGGTCACGGCACCGGCAGCGCTGAGCTTTTGCACCACAGTGGCGTCGAACGGGCTGCGGTAGCCCTTCAACATTTTTGAGCCGGCGGTGGTGGGCAGGTCGCGCGTGACGAAAATGTCTTTGTGCGCCAGCGGAATGCCCAGCAGCGCGCCGTTGAAAAGTGGCGCGCCTTGCGTGCGTTGCAGATCGGCGGCGGCGGCTTGTTTCAGCGCAGCTTCGGCGTCCACGCACAGCCACGCACCCAAATGTTCGTAAGCGGAAACGCGTGCGAGCAAATGCGTCGTCAATTCCACGCTGGAGACCGCTTTTTCAGCCAGCGCATGACTCAACTCGGTCACGCTCAAATCGTGCAGCGCCTTCATTCCAGCACCTTGGGAACAAGAAACAAACCGTCCTCGACGGCCGGCGCGCTGCGCTGGTTCAGCTCGCGCTGGTTGGTCTCGCTGACCAAATCGTCGCGCAAGCGCAAAGTGACTTCGCTCACTGCTGAAAGCGGGGTGTAGAGCGGCTCGACGCCACTGGTGTCGACCGCGCTCATTTGCTCGACGATGCGGAAAAAACCGTTCAGTTGGGTCAACAGCGCCGCTTGCTCGCTGTCTTGAAGTTCAAGGCGCGCGAGGTGGGCGATGCGGCTGACATCGGAAGGGGTCAAGGCCATGGATTTGAATCTTTGTTTTGGGCTGAAGTTTGTGCGCCGACCGAGGAGAAAGCCGCCCGCAGCTGGCCTGAAATCGAAGGCCTTCGGGTATTATCTTCGGTTAATTACAAGCCCCCCGATTGCGGGATTGCGCACGGCTTTCTCCAGCCGTGGAGGTCGTTTCAGCGCATTTCCTGACAGGCCTAACGGGGTGCTTGCCAAACGCATTTGTTCATCTGTTTCTGGTTCACCGATATCTTGTTTGCAGATTTCTCGTTCACAGACTCCTGGTCATCAGATTTCTCATTCGTCCATTTCTGCTCCGCGCTGTTTCTACATAAAGCGCGAGCGTTTTTCGCTT
>JBBRGA010000074.1:0-17125 GCA_038241115.1 Burkholderiales bacterium
CGCGAAGGCGGCCGCACCGTCGGTGCCGGGGTCGTGGCGAAAATCATTGCTTGATATCGACTGATAAAAACGAGAAGAGAGCCACAGGGGCGTAGCTCAATTGGCAGAGCGCTGGTCTCCAAAACCAGAGGTTGGGGGTTCGATGCCCTCCGCCCCTGCCAAATTCAGACTAAATAAAGTTTGAATTTGGCGGCTGTAACGGCCCGTACAGGCTGCGCAAGCGGTCGGCGGGCTTTGTTGCTGATACGGAATATGTTGTGAATGCTCGACAAGCGCGGCTTGATGAATTGAATCGAAAACCATGGCCAATCCTGCACCCATAGAAACTGTGTCCACCGGCGCCGATAAAGCCAAGCTGGCCGTCGCCGGTGTGCTCGTGATTGCGGCCGTCGGTGTTTTCTACGCACTTTCCAAACAAGATTTGTGGGTGCGTGTTGCCGCGCTGGTAGTGTTGATGTTGATGGCAATTGGGACTTTCTTTACCTCTGAGGCGGGCAAGCAACTGATTGCTTACGGCCGAGACTCATCTCGCGAAGTTCGCAAGGTCGTTTGGCCCACTCGCAAAGAAGCCGGCCAGATGACGGCCTACGTGTTCGCCTTCGTATTCGTGATGGCACTGTTTTTGTGGATGACAGACAAGACTTTGGAATGGGTGCTTTACGACCTGATCCTGGGCTGGAAGCGCTAAAGGAAACCGACATGAGCGATCAAGCGCAAAACCCTTCTGTTGAACCGGAATCCGTTGAGACTGCGATGACCGACACCGCTGTGCTTGTCACGCAAAGCATCGCGCCTGAAGTTGTTGCGCCCGCCACGCCTTCCAACAAACGGTGGTACGTGGTGCACGCTTACTCGGGCATGGAAAAAGCTGTGGAGCGCAATCTGCGCGAGCGCATCGACCGTTCCGAGATGCAAGAAAAGTTTGGCCGCATCTTGGTGCCGATGGAAGAGGTTGTGGAGTTGAAAAACGGCAAGAAAGCCGTGACTGAGCGCCGCTTTTTCCCAGGCTATGTGCTGGTCGAAATGGAAATGGCCGACGACAGCTGGCACTTGGTGAAACACACCAACAAAGTCACCGGTTTCGTTGGCGGAGCGAAAAACCGGCCTTCTCCTATTTCCGACGCTGAAGTGATGAAGATCGTCAATCAAATGCAGGAGGGCGTAGAAAAACCGCGTCCCAAAGTGCAGTGGATTGTTGGCGAGTTGGTGCGCGTCAAAGAAGGTCCGTTCACCGACTTCAACGGTGCGGTGGAAGATGTCAATTACGACAAGTCCAAGGTGCGCGTATCGGTGACGATTTTTGGGCGCGCCACGCCTGTTGAGTTGGACTTCAGCCAAGTTGAGAAGGTGTGAACCGCGAAGCTTGAAATCCAGATTTATGAGCTTGATGAGGGCTCGCATGAACCGGCCGGTTTGTTTGACGGGCCCGCATGGCAACTTCATCCGTGGCTGCCGCAAACGAGACTGCGGTACGAGGAGCCAAGGTACCCAGTCCTTGGCGTTTGAACTCAATGAACCCACGGCACTGTCCACAGTGCACTGGGTTCTGATCTAAGGAAAATCATGGCCAAGAAAATCATCGGCTTCATCAAACTGCAAATACCTGCAGGCAAAGCCAACCCGTCGCCCCCGATCGGACCTGCACTGGGTCAACGCGGTCTGAACATCATGGAATTCTGCAAGGCGTTCAACGCCCAGACGCAGGCCATGGAGCCCGGGCTGGTGTTGCCTGTGGTCATCACGGCCTTCGCTGACAAGTCGTTCACGTTCGTCATCAAGACGCCGCCTGCCACGGTATTGATCAAGAAGGCGATCAAGTTGGACAAGGGCTCGAGCAAGCCCAACGCGACCAAGGTTGGCAAGCTGACCCGTGCGCAAATTGAAGACATCGCCAAAGCAAAAATGAAAGACCTGACGGCCGCCGATTTGGACGCAGCCGTTCGCACCATCGCCGGCTCAGCCCGCTCGATGGGCGTGACTGTGGAAGGACTCTGATCATGGCCAAACTGACCAAACGCCAAAAAGCAACCGCTGGCAAAGTGGATTCCAACAAGCTGTACAGCTTGGACAACGCACTGGTGATCGTCAAGGCCTGCGCCACAGCCAAGTTCGACGAATCCATCGACGTGGCAGTGCAACTCGGCATTGATGCCAAGAAGTCCGACCAAGTCGTTCGCGGTGCTGTAGTGTTGCCTAACGGCACCGGCAAAACCAAACGCGTGGCTGTGTTCGCTCAAGGTGCAAAAGCCGAAGAAGCCAAAGCCGCCGGTGCCGATATCGTTGGCATGGAAGACTTGGCGGAGCAAATCAAGGCAGGTGTTATGAACTTCGACGTGGTGATCGCCTCGCCGGACACCATGCGCATCGTCGGTACGTTGGGCCAAATCTTGGGACCGCGCGGCCTGATGCCCAACCCGAAAGTTGGCACCGTAACGCCCGATGTGGCCCAGGCGGTTCGCAATGCCAAAGCCGGTCAAGTTCAGTTTCGTGTTGACAAAGGCGGCATCGTTCACAGCACCATTGGCCGGCGCTCGTTCGAATCCGACAAGTTGGTGGGCAACCTGCGTGCGCTGATCGAGGCTTTGAACAAAGCCAAGCCGGCCACCAGTAAGGGCGTTTACCTTCGCAAAATCGCGGTTTCGTCAACGATGGGCGTCGGCGCTCGGGTCGAGATTGCGTCGATCAACGCTGCGGCCGTGGTCGCTTAAAGGGTAAAAGAAAAAAGTCAACGCGAGTCTGGCGTTGACTGTTTGAGTTTGGTGGGCTGCAAAGCGAACGGTAAGAACCTAAAGGGTTTGAGCTGAAAGCTCTACAGGCCATCCAAGACCGCTGGTGCAGTCTTTCGTGGCTGCTTAATGGACGGCAGCACTGTGCGCAGGCCCGGTGTGCAACAAGCCAGCGCAGATGGCGGTCCCACTGAAAGGGAGTTTTTCCTTGTCAGTTGAATCGCTGAACCTTGGTGTGTCGGGGGGACTGGCAAGAGGCTGCGTGCAGCCTGAGCAAGTCGAACCGCACGTAATGTGAGGAGCAGACCTTGAGTCTCAATCGCAACGAGAAAGCAGCCGTGATCACGGACGTGGCGGCCCAAGTGGCCCGTTCACAGACGTTGGCGCTGGCCGAATACCGTGGCCTCACAGTGGAACACTTGAACAACTTGCGCAAGCAGGCGCGTGACAAGGGTGTGTACCTTCATGTATTGAAGAACACCCTGGCACGCCGCGCTGTCGCTGGCACGCCGTTCGAAGTGGCCGCTGAGAGCATGGTCGGTCCGCTGATCTATGGTTTTTCAGAAGATGCTGTCGCCGCGGCCAAAGTCATGTCTGACTTTGCCAAAAGTAACGACAAGCTTGTTGTCAAAGGTGGTGCCTACGCTGGCAAAGCTCTGAATGCCGATGGGGTCAAAGCCCTGGCGTCCATTCCGAGCAAAGAAGTTCTGCTGGCACAGTTGTTGGGTCTGATGCAGTCCCCGGTCTCGCGCATGGCGCGTGTACTGGCTGCCATTGCTGAACAACGCGGTGCAGGCGCTCCGGTGGCTGAAGCAGCTCCTGCTGCTGAGGCACCAGCAGCTGAAGCGGGTGCGGCCCCCGAAGCAGCGGTTCCTGCCGACGCACCATCAGTTGCACCCGCAGCTTGATCATCTTCAATTCAACATTCAACGAAATCTAGGAGCCCCAAATGGCATTCGATAAAGACGCATTTTTGACCGCACTCGACAGCATGTCGGTGATGGACCTCAACGAATTGGTGAAAGCCATTGAAGTGAAATTTGGCGTGTCCGCTGCAGCCATGTCGGCACCTGCTGCTGGCGGCGCTGGCGGCGCGGCTGCTGTGGTTGAAGAGCAGACTGAGTTCAACGTCATCCTGACCGACTTCGGCGCCAACAAGGTGTCTGTCATTAAGGCCGTTCGCGAACTGACGGGCCTCGGCCTGAAGGAAGCCAAAGATCTGGTTGACGGCGCACCGAAACCCGTCAAAGAAGCCGTGTCCAAGGCCGACGCTGAAGCTGCAAAGAAGAAGCTGGAAGAAGCCGGCGCCAAGGTCGACATCAAGTAATTGCTGCCACCAAGTGGTGTTGCCGAATGGTGACACCACAACGGGCTGGAAACGTTTTCCGCTTTCAGCCCTCCGCTCTTCAAGGTTTGCACATGCTCAGACATGTGCAAGTCCTCGAAGAACACTTGAAAAGGCCTAGTCTGGACAATGCGGGTCTTTTCAAGTGTTCTTTGATCCGACTGCAAAGAACGAGTTTGGTCGGGCTCCGGTGCAACGCCGGGGTTGTCCGCCAGCGATTGGTAGTGGCCAATCACCAAGCTTCAGCTCGCCTTCGCTTGCTTACTGAAAAGCAATTGAAGGTCCAACAGACAGTCGCCGATGGGGGCCGGGCTTTGTTGATGCGTACGCACACGCACGCACACGTCCAGCTTCCTGAGACGGAGTAGAAAAAACCATGGCGCAACATTCCACCCCTTACAGCTTCACCGAACGCAAGCGAATTCGCAAAAGCTTCGGTAAACGTGAAAGTGTCCTGAAGGTTCCTTACCTTCTGACGATGCAGCAGGAGTCCTACATCGCCTTCTTGCAAAAGGATGTGCCACCGATGAAGCGCAAGCCCGAAGGCTTGCAGGCTGCCTTCTTGTCGGCTTTCCCGATCGTTTCGCACAACGGTTTCGTGGAAATGAAGTTTATTGAATTCAACATGGCCAAGCCCGCGTTCGACACGCGTGAGTGTCAAGTTCGTGGCTTGACTTATGCCGCCGCGGTGCGCGCCAAGTTGCAAATGATCATCTACGACCGCGAGTCGCCTCAAGCGAAAACGGTTCGCGAGATCAAAGAGCAAGAGGTCTACATGGGCGAAATTCCGCTCATGACCGAGTATGGCTCTTTCATCGTGAACGGCACTGAGCGCGTGATCGTGTCTCAGCTTCACCGCTCGCCAGGCGTGTTCTTTGAGCACGACAAAGGCAAAACCCACTCCAGTGGCAAGTTGCTGTTCAGTGCCCGCGTGATTCCTTACCGCGGCTCGTGGCTCGACTTTGAATTCGACCCGAAGGACATCTTGTACTTCCGCGTCGACCGCCGCCGCAAGATGCCAGTGACGATTTTGCTGAAGGCCATCGGTTTGAACCCAGAGTCCATCCTGGCGCACTTCTTTGTGTTCGACAATTTCCGCTTGATGGACTCGGGCGCGCAAATGGAATTTGTGGCCGACCGCTTGCGCGGCGAAATTGCGCGCTTCGACATCACTGACAAAAACGGTGTGGTCGTGGTCGAAAAAGACAAGCGCATCACCGCGCGTCATACCCGCACGCTGGAAACCACCGAGACGAAATTCATCAGCGTGCCGGAAGACTATTTGGCAGGCCGCAATTTGGCCCGCAACGTGGTCGACGCCGACACCGGTGAAATTTTGGCCAAGGCGAACGATGAGCTGACCGAAGCCTTGCTGAAGAAGTTGCGCGTGGCAGGCATCAAGGAAATTCCTTGCCTGTACACCAACGAGCTCGACGAAGGTGCCTACATTTCGCAGACCTTGGCGTCGGACGAAACCGCCGACCAGTTGGCCGCGCGCGTGGCCATCTACCGCATGATGCGTCCCGGCGAGCCGCCGACCGAAGACGCGGTTGAGGCTTTATTCCACCGCTTGTTCTACAACCCCGACACCTACGACTTGTCGCGCGTGGGCCGCATGAAGTTCAACGCCCGAGTCGGCCGCAACGCTGCCGAAGGTTCGATGACGCTGGCCAATGAAGACATCCTTGACGTGGTGAAAATCCTGGTCGAGCTGCGCAATGGTCGCGGTGAAGTGGACGACATTGACCACTTGGGCAACCGGCGCGTGCGCTGCGTCGGCGAGCTGGCGGAAAACCAGTACCGCTCAGGTTTGGCCCGCATCGAGAAAGCAGTGAAAGAGCGTTTGGGCCAAGCTGAAACCGAAGCCTTGATGCCGCACGACCTCATCAACTCCAAACCGATTTCGGCCGCGTTGAAAGAGTTCTTCGGTGCCTCGCAGTTGTCGCAGTTCATGGACCAAACCAATCCCTTGTCCGAGATCACGCACAAGCGTCGTGTCTCGGCCCTTGGGCCTGGCGGATTGACCCGTGAACGGGCCGGCTTTGAAGTGCGCGACGTGCACCCCACGCACTACGGCCGTGTCTGCCCGATTGAGACGCCTGAAGGTCCGAACATCGGCCTGATCAATTCGCTGGCGCTGTATGCGCAGTTGAACGAATACGGCTTCCTGGAAACACCGTACCGCCGCGTGGCTGACGGCAAGGTGACGATGAATATCGATTACCTGTCGGCCATCGAAGAAGGCAAGTACGTGATCGCTCAAGCCAGCGCTACGCTGGACGCAGAAGGTCGTTTGATTGACGAACTCGTCAGTGCGCGCGACAACGGCGAGTCGATCTTGACCTCGGCCGAGCGCATCCAGTACATGGACGTGGCACCGACGCAAATCGTCTCGGTGGCCGCATCGTTGGTGCCATTCTTGGAGCACGACGACGCCAACCGCGCGTTGATGGGCGCCAACATGCAGCGCCAAGCGGTGCCAACGTTGCGCCCTGAAAAAGCGCTGGTCGGCACCGGCGTTGAGCGCGTAGCCGCGAAGGACTCGGGCACCGTGGTGGCTGCCAAGCGCGGCGGTGTGGTCGACTATGTCGACACCAACCGTATCGTGATTCGCGTGAACGACAAAGAAACGGTGGCTGGTGAAGTGTGTGTAGACATCTACAACCTCATCAAATATCAGCGTTCCAACCAGAACACCAACATTCACCAGCGCCCGATCGTCAAGCGCGGTGACAAGGTGGAAGCCGAAGACATCATTGCTGACGGCGCTTCGACCGACATGGGCGAGCTGGCACTGGGCCAGAACATGCTCGTCGCCTTCATGCCTTGGAACGGATACAACTTTGAAGACTCCATCCTCATCAGCGAACGCGTGATTGCCGACGACCGCTACACCTCGATTCACATCGAGGAACTGGTGGTCATGGCACGTGATACCAAGTTGGGCTCGGAAGAAATCACGCGTGACATCCCGAACTTGAGCGAGCAGCAATTGGCCCGCCTCGATGAATCGGGCATCGTCTACGTCGGTGCTGAAGTCAATCCTGGCGACACGCTGGTCGGCAAGGTCACGCCGAAAGGCGAGACCACGCTGACACCTGAAGAGAAGCTGCTTCGCGCCATCTTCGGCGAGAAGGCTTCTGACGTGAAAGACACCTCGCTGCGTGTTGATCAAGGCACCAACGGCACCGTGATTGACGTGCAAGTCTTCACCCGTGAAGGCATCGTGCGCGACAAGCGCGCCCAGCAGATCATCGACGATGAACTGAAGCGTTACCGTCTGGATTTGAACGACCAGCTTCGCATCGTTGAAGCCGACGCGTTTGACCGGATCGAGAAGCTGCTGAACGGGAAAATTGCCAACGGCGGCCCGCAGAAGATCGCCAAAGGCACCGCCATCGACAAGGCCTACCTGGCCAGCGTTGAGAAGTACCACTGGTTTGACATTCGTCCGGCAGAAGACGAGGTGGCCAACCAACTGGAAAGCATCAAGAACTCGCTCGAGCAAACGCGCCACAGCTTCGACCTCGCGTTCGAAGAAAAGCGCAAAAAGCTCACGCAGGGCGACGAGCTGCCAGCTGGCGTGTTGAAGATGGTCAAGGTGTATTTGGCGGTGAAACGTCGCTTGCAACCCGGTGACAAGATGGCCGGTCGTCACGGCAACAAAGGTGTGGTCTCTAAGATTGCGCCGGTCGAAGACATGCCTTACATGGCCGACGGCACACCGTGCGACATCGTGCTGAATCCGCTGGGTGTGCCATCGCGCATGAACGTCGGTCAGGTGTTGGAAGTGCACTTGGGCTGGGCAGGCAAGGGCATCGGCCAGCGCATTGGCAACATGCTGCAAGAGCACGTCAAAGTGGCTGAGCTGCGCAAGTTCTTGGACGAGCTGTACAACAAGTCGGGAGGCAAGACCGAACGCTTGGATCATCTCAGTGACGCCGAAATCTTGGAAATGTCAGCAAACCTGACCAACGGCGTGCCATTTGCGACGCCGGTGTTTGACGGGGCCGCCGAAGAAGAAATTCGCGGCATGTTGAAGTTGGCTTACCCCGACGATATCGCCAAGGCCAAAGGTTTGACGAGCACCCGCACCCAAGCCACGCTGCACGACGGTCGCACCGGCGACGCCTTCGAGCGTCCGGTCACCATCGGCTACATGCACGTGCTGAAGTTGCACCACTTGGTGGACGACAAGATGCACGCTCGCTCGACCGGGCCTTACAGCTTGGTCACGCAGCAACCACTGGGCGGCAAAGCCCAGTTCGGTGGCCAGCGTTTCGGCGAGATGGAATGCTGGGCGCTGGAAGCCTACGGCGCGTCCTACACCTTGCAAGAAATGTTGACGGTCAAGTCAGACGACGTGAACGGTCGCACCAAGGTGTACGAGTCCATTGTCAAAGGCGAGCACGCCATCGAAGCCGGCATGCCGGAATCTTTCAATGTCTTGGTCAAAGAGATCCGTTCTCTGGGCATCGACATTGAGTTGGAAAAGAACTAAGGAGCGCACGCATGAAAGGTTTACTCGATCTATTCAAGCAATTCACCCCGGACGAGCATTTCGATGCCATCCGGATTGGCCTGGCCTCACCGGAAAAAATCCGCAGCTGGTCTTTCGGCGAAGTCAAAAAGCCCGAGACCATCAACTACCGCACCTTCAAGCCTGAGCGCGACGGTCTGTTCTGCGCCAAGATCTTTGGCCCGATCAAAGACTATGAATGCCTGTGTGGCAAATACAAACGCCTGAAACACCGCGGCGTCATTTGTGAGAAGTGCGGCGTTGAAGTCACGCAAACCAAGGTTCGCCGCGACCGCATGGGTCACATCGACCTGGCCGCACCGTGCGCTCACATTTGGTTCTTGAAATCGCTGCCGTCGCGTTTGGGCCTGGTGCTTGACATGACGCTGCGCGACATCGAACGCGTGCTGTACTTTGAAGCTTATGTGGTGGTCGATCCCGGCATGACCCCGCTGAAGAAATTCAGCATCATGTCGGAAGACGACTTCGACGCGAAACGCACCGAGTTCGGTGACGAGTTCGTCGCCTTGATGGGTGCCGAAGGTGTGCGCAAGTTGCTCGAAGAAATTGACCTCGACGCCGAGATTGAGCGCCTGCGCGGCGACATGACCGGTTCTGAGCTCAAGGTCAAGAAAAATTCCAAGCGCCTCAAGGTGATGGAAGCCTTCAAGAAGTCAGGCATCAAACCGCAGTGGATGGTGCTCAGCGTGCTGCCCGTGTTGCCGCCGGACTTGCGTCCGCTGGTGCCGCTGGACGGCGGTCGCTTTGCCACGTCTGACCTGAACGACTTGTATCGCCGCGTCATCAACCGTAACAACCGCTTGGCGCGTTTGTTGGAGTTGAAGGCCCCGGAAATCATCGTGCGCAACGAGAAGCGAATGCTGCAAGAGGCGGTTGATTCGCTGCTGGACAACGGCCGTCGCGGCAAAGCCATGACGGGTGCCAACAAGCGCGCGCTCAAGTCGCTGGCCGACATGATCAAAGGCAAGAGCGGTCGTTTCCGCCAGAACTTGCTGGGCAAGCGCGTCGACTACTCAGGCCGCTCGGTGATCGTGGTGGGCCCGACGCTCAAGCTACATCAGTGCGGTTTGCCGAAGTTGATGGCGCTGGAATTGTTCAAGCCTTTCATCTTCTCGCGTCTGGAAGCCATGGGCATCGCCACCACCATCAAGGCGGCGAAGAAGGAAGTTGAAGCAGCCACACCCGTGGTCTGGGACATTTTGGAAGAGGTCATCAAAGAACATCCGGTGATGCTGAACCGTGCGCCCACGCTGCACCGTCTGGGCATCCAGGCGTTTGAGCCGGTGCTCACCGAGGGCAAGGCCATTCAGTTGCACCCGCTGGTTTGCTCGGCTTTCAACGCCGACTTCGACGGCGATCAAATGGCCGTGCACGTGCCACTGTCGATCGAAGCGCAAATGGAAGCGCGCACCTTGATGCTGGCCTCGAACAACATCTTGTTCCCGGCCAACGGCGAGCCGTCGATCGTTCCGTCGCAAGACGTGGTGCTGGGCTTGTACTACGCCACCCGCGACCGGATCAATGCCAAAGGCGAAGGCCTGATTTTCTCGGACACGACAGAAGTTCAGCGCGCGCTTGACAACGACGTGGTGGAAATCACTACCAAGGTGTCGGTGCGCCTGACCGAGCACACCAAGAACAAAGAAACCGGTGAGTTCACTGCCACCACCACTTTGACCGACACTACCGTAGGCCGTGCTTTGTTGAGCGAAATCTTGCCCAAGGGCTTGCCTTTCAGCAACATCAACAAGGCGCTGAAGAAGAAGGAAATTTCTCGCCTCATCAACACTTCATTCCGCAAGTGCGGTCTGAAGGAAACCGTGGTGTTTGCCGACAAGCTTTTGCAGGCGGGTTTCCGTCTGGCCACGCGTGCCGGCATCTCCATCTGCATCGACGACATGTTGGTGCCGAAAGAGAAGCCCGCGTTGATTGAGCGCGCTGAAAAAGAAGTCAAAGAAATCGAGCAGCAGTACGTCTCGGGCTTGGTGACTTCAGGCGAGCGCTACAACAAAGTGGTCGATATTTGGGGCAAGACGGGCGACGAAGTTGGCAAGGTCATGATGAGCCAGCTGTCCAAGCAAAAGACAGTCGACCGTCACGGCAAAACCGTGGACCAAGAGTCGTTCAACTCCATCTACATGATGGCCGATTCAGGCGCTCGCGGTTCAGCGGCGCAGATTCGCCAGCTGGCTGGCATGCGCGGTTTGATGGCCAAGCCTGACGGCTCCATCATCGAAACGCCCATCACGGCCAATTTCCGTGAGGGTCTGAACGTATTGCAGTACTTCATCTCCACGCACGGTGCTCGAAAAGGTCTGGCCGACACGGCATTGAAGACCGCCAACTCGGGCTACCTGACACGTCGATTGGTCGACGTGACGCAAGACTTGGTGGTTCAAGAAGAAGACTGCGGTACGCAAAACGGCATGAATCAGCGCGCCTTGGTTGAAGGCGGCGAAGTGATCGACAGCTTGCGCGACCGTATTTTGGGTCGCGTCACCGCCATCGAAGTGCTGCACCCTGAGACGCAAGAAATGTTGCTCGGTGCGGGCGAAATGCTCGACGAAGATGTCTTGGACGTGCTCGAAGCAGCAGGCGTGGACGAGGTGAAGGTTCGCACCGCACTGACCTGTGCCACGCGCTTTGGCATTTGCGCCAAGTGTTACGGCCGAGACTTGGGCCGAGGCGGTCTGATCAACGTCGGCGAAGCCATTGGTGTGATCGCGGCGCAGTCCATTGGCGAGCCCGGCACGCTGTTGACCATGCGCACCTTCCACATCGGCGGTGCGGCATCGCGCGCCGCGGTGGCGTCCAGTGTGGACGCGAAGAGCGACGGCATCATTGGCTTCAACGCCACGATGCGCTACGTCACCAACGGTAAAGGTGAGTTGGTGGTGATTTCCCGCTCAGGCGAAATCACTATTTCCGACCAGCACGGCCGCGAGCGTGAGCGTCACAAAGTGCCTTACGGCGCTTTGCTCAGCATCAAAGCGGGCCAGCAATTGAAGGCTGGCACCGTATTGGCCAACTGGGACCCGTTGACCCGCCCGATCATCACGGAATTCGCCGGCAAAGCGAAATTCGAGAGCGTCGAAGAAGGCTTGACCGTTGCCAAGCAGATGGACGAAGTCACTGGCCTGTCCACGCTGGTGGTGATCGACTCCAAGCGTCGCGGCGCGTTGAAAGTGGTGCGGCCGCAGGTCAAGCTGCTCGACGCGCAAGGCAACGAAGTGAAGATCCCGGGTACCGATCACTCGGTGACCATTGCCTTCCCTGTGGGCTCGTTGATCCAGATTCGCGACGGTCAAGATTTGGCGCCGGGCGAAGTGATGGCGCGTATTCCGGTCGAAGGCCAGAAAACACGTGACATCACTGGCGGCTTGCCGCGTGTGGCCGAGTTGTTCGAAGCCCGCAGTCCGAAAGACGTGGGCACGCTGGCAGAAATCACCGGCACCATCAGCTTCGGTAAAGAAACCAAAGGCAAAAACCGTCTGCAAATCACCGACCCAGAGGGCAGAGTGCACGAAGAGCTGGTGGCCAAGGAGAAAAACATCCTGGTTCACGAAGGTCAGGTGGTCAACCGTGGTGAGTTGGTGGTGGACGGATCGGCAGACCCGCAAGACATCTTGCGTCTGTTGGGCATCGAAGAACTGGCGCGCTACATCGTTGACGAAGTGCAGGACGTCTACCGCTTGCAGGGTGTGAAGATCAACGACAAGCACATCGAGGTGATCGTTCGCCAGATGCTGCGCCGCGTGCAGATCACCAACCCAGGCGACACAAGCTACATCTTGAACGAGCAGGTAGAGCGCTCAGAACTGTTGAACACCAATGACCGCATGGTCGCCGAGGGCAAGATGACGGCGGTTCATGCCGACATACTGCTCGGCATCACCAAGGCGTCGTTGTCTACCGACAGCTTCATTTCGGCAGCGTCGTTCCAGGAAACTACGCGCGTGCTCACCGAGGCTGCCATCATGGGCAAGCGCGACGAGCTGCGCGGCTTAAAGGAAAACGTCATCGTCGGTCGCTTGATCCCTGCTGGTACCGGCATGGCCTTCCACAACGCCCGCAAGGCCAAGGAAGAGATGGACGACGCAGAGCGCCGCGCAATCGCGACGCAAGAAGCCGAAGACTTGGCAGCCGATCAATTGGCGGCCATCGATGCGGCCAGCGAGACGGCTGAGTAAGCGGGACAGCAAGTGCAACTCAAAAGGGCGGCTGATTGGCCGCCCTTTTTTTACGTCCCTACAAGTTAGGCACCCAAGTTCCTGGGCTGGCAATTCGCAAGCCGTAATCGAGCGCTTTCTTGCGCAGCTTGAGCACCGCGCGGTCACGCGTGAGCAACCACTGCGCTTGGTTCACCACCGCAAAATCTATGAATTTTTGATCGTCGGTATCGGTGCAACGCAGGCGCATGGGGGTGCTCAGCGCAGGCGGATCCGGCAGCACGAGCGCGTGTTCATCCAAAGTTTCCCAGAGCACACTGAAGTTGGTAGTCCACCGATTCACGACGCCGCGAGTCAGCACATGGCTCAATTCGGCACGCATCGAGGGGCTGGTTAGCAGGCACACGCGTCTATTGAAAACAGCATTCTCAATAGCGAGGTAATCTGGATTTTTGAAAACCAACCAATCCAGCACCGCGTTGGTGTCGAGCACCATGCGAGCGGCTTCGGGTGAGGATGCGGGCGCTGTTGAGTAGCCGCTTGCGGGTGCGTCCATAACTGCATATACTAGAAGGCTTTTCGGCAGACACTGCTGCGCTCTTTGTCGGGCAGCCCATCATGTTGGTCATCAAAGTGATGATCGTCACCATGTTTTCGGGTTGAATTCCATCGGAGTGCTCGACAGGCGAACATCGAAGACAAAACGATATCGAAATATTTTTGTGTGTCTGGCGAGGAAGGTAAAGCCTTCCTGCATCGGACACACTGAGCGTGTGACTTCAAACGGAAACAAGTTACCTCTATGCCAACCATCAACCAACTCGTGCGTCACGGTCGCGAGACCGAGACCGTGAAGTCAAAATCACCCGCCATGCAGGGCAGCCCCCAGCGTCGCGGTGTGTGCACTCGCGTGTACACCACCACCCCCAAGAAGCCTAATTCTGCGCTGCGTAAAGTGGCCAAAGTTCGTCTGACCAACGGCTTCGAGATCATTAGCTACATCGGCGGCGAAGGGCACAACCTTCAAGAGCACAGTGTGGTGTTGGTTCGCGGCGGTCGAGTCAAAGACTTGCCGGGTGTTCGCTACCACATCGTGCGCGGATCACTCGACTTGCAAGGCGTGAAAGACCGCAAGCAGTCGCGCTCCAAGTACGGTGCCAAGCGTCCTAAGAAGACTTAATACCAGCCTTCTTGACTCGGACTCGTTCCGCGCAAGAAATCTCGCGGTGCCTATCAAAGTGCACTGAGTAAGTGGCGGGCCGCCAGCCTCACGGTTGTGATGACTCCCAGGACGCAAGTTTTCAAACTTGTGCCAACTGAAGCAAAAAAGGAATAGAAATGCCTCGTCGTCGCGAAGTCCCCAAACGGGACATACTCCCCGATCCGAAATTCGGTTCAGTCGATCTGTCTAAATTCATGAACGTCATCATGGAATCGGGTAAGAAAGCCATTGCTGAGCGCATTATTTACGGTGCCCTAGAGCAAGTCGAAAAGAAGTCGGGCAAAGATCCGCTGGAAATCTTCACCGTCGCCTTGAACAACATCAAACCGATGGTTGAAGTGAAGTCACGCCGCGTCGGCGGTGCGAACTACCAAGTTCCCGTGGAAGTTCGCCCTGTGCGCCGCGTGGCCTTGGCCATGCGCTGGTTGAAAGAGTCGGCCCGCAAACGTGGTGAAAAGTCGATGGCCCAGCGCCTGGCCAACGAGTTGCTTGAGGCCGTTGAAGGTCGCGGCGGCGCGATGAAGAAGCGCGATGAAGTGCACCGCATGGCAGAAGCCAACAAGGCGTTTTCGCATTTCCGTTTCTAAGCCGTCAGTCTCAGCCCCGGCCGCTCTTCGGGTTTACACCAGCCCACGAGCGGCCCCTGTTTTTGTCAGATCGTCAGTCATCCAGTTTTGGAGAGCCCCATCATGGCCCGCAAGACCCCCATTGAGCGTTACCGCAACATCGGCATTTCGGCTCACATCGACGCCGGAAAAACCACGACCACCGAACGCATCCTGTTCTACACCGGTGTCAACCACAAAATCGGTGAAGTGCACGATGGCGCTGCCACGATGGACTGGATGGAGCAAGAACAAGAGCGCGGCATCACGATCACTTCGGCGGCCACCACCTGCTTCTGGAAGGGCATGGACTTGGCTCGCCCTGAGCACCGCATCAACATCATCGATACGCCCGGCCACGTCGACTTCACCATTGAAGTTGAGCGTTCGATGCGCGTGCTCGACGGTGCCTGCATGGTGTACTGCGCTGTGGGCGGCGTGCAGCCGCAGTCAGAAACCGTTTGGCGTCAGGCCAACAAGTACAAAGTGCCTCGTTTGGCCTTTGTTAACAAGATGGATCGCACAGGTGCAAACTTCATGAAGGTCTACGACCAGATGAAGGTTCGCCTCAAAGCCAACCCTGTTCCCATCGTGCTGCCCATCGGGGCAGAAGAGAACTTCACCGGCGTGATCGACCTTATCAAGATGAAAGCCATTCTCTGGGATGAAGCGTCTCAGGGCATGAAGTTCAACTACGTTGAAATCCCTGACGACATGCTTGCCGATGCCAAAAAGTGGCGCGAGAACATGGTCGAGGCAGCGGCCGAATCATCCGAAGACATGATGAACAAGTACTTGGAAGAGGGCGACCTCACCGAGGAAGAAATCATGCTCGGCATCCGCACACGCACCATCGCGGCTGAAATCCAACCCATGTTTTGCGGCACTGCCTTCAAGAACAAGGGCGTGCAGCGCATGCTCGACGGCATTCTTGATTTCATGCCGTCGCCAGCCGACATCCCGCCCGTGCCAGGCACCGACGACGACGACAAACCTGTCGTGCGCTACCGCACCGACGAAGAGAAATTCGCCGCTTTGGCATTCAAATTGATGACCGACCCATATGTGGGTCAGCTCACTTTCGTGCGCGTCTATTCGGGCGTGCTGAAGTCGGGTGACTCGGTTTACAACCCGATCCGTGGCAAGAAAGAGCGCATCGGCCGCATCTTGCAAATGCACGCCAACCAACGCGAAGAGATCAAAGAAATTTTGGCCGGCGACATCGCGGCCTGCGTGGGTTTGAAAGACGTGACCACGGGCGAAACCCTGTGCGATCCGACCGCGATCATCACGCTGGAAAAAATGGTGTTTCCGGAGCCTGTCATTTCGCAAGCCGTCGAACCCAAGACCAAGCCTGACCAAGAAAAGATGGGCATTGCCTTGGGCCGTTTGGCCCAGGAAGACCCGTCTTTCCGAGTTAAGACCGACGAAGAGTCTGGCCAGACCATCATTTCAGGCATGGGCGAGTTGCACCTGGAAATCATTGTCGACCGCATGAAGCGCGAGTTCGGTGTGGAAGCCAACGTCGGCAAGCCGCAAGTGGCTTACCGCGAAACCATCCGCCGCGCTGTGGTGGACATCGAAGGCAAATTCGTTCGCCAGTCGGGCGGTAAAGGTCAGTACGGCCATGTGGTGCTCAAGCTCGAGCCGCAAGAGCCAGGCAAGGGCTTCGAGTTTGTTGACGCCATCAAGGGCGGTGTCGTGCCTCGCGAATTCATTCCGGCAGTCCGAAAAGGCGTGGAAGAGTCATTGCCGGCCGGTGTGTTGGCAGGCTACCCCGTGGTCGATGTGAAGGTTACGTTGACCTTCGGTTCATACCACGAGGTGGACTCGAACGAGAACGCCTTCAAGATGGCTGCGTCACTCGGTTTCAAAGACGGCTGCCGCAAGGCAGGCCCGGTGATTTTGGAGCCGATGATGGCGGTTGAAGTCGAAACGCCTGAAGACTATGCCGGCAGCGTGATGGGTGATTTGTCATCACGTCGCGGCATGGTGCAAGGCATGGACGACATGCCTGGCGGCGGCAAGGTCATCAAAGCAGAAGTCCCGTTGTCGGAAATGTTCGGCTACTCGACCACGCTGCGCTCGATGTCGCAAGGTCGCGCCACTTACACGATGGAGTTCAAGCACTACTCGGAAGCGCCTAAAAACGTGGCCGACGCGATCATTACTTCAAGAGGCAAGTAAACGGGGCAAGCGGCGGGCAACTGCGGCGGGACCCCTTCTTTTTCTGCGGTCTTCGGTTTTTGCGCGCTTGTTGCCAGTGGCAAGCGATTTACGCAGAAGCCGGAAACCTTAAACATCACACTGGCACTGCTCTTTACTTGGAGAATTGAAAATGGCAAAAGGCAAATTTGAGCGCACCAAGCCGCACGTTAACGTAGGCACGATTGGTCACGTCGACCACGGCAAGACCACGTTGACAGCGGCCATTACCACCGTGCTGAGCAAGCTGTACGGCGGCGAAGCCAAGGCGTACGACCAGATCGACGCAGCGCCCGAAGAAAAAGCGCGCGGC
>JBBRGA010000075.1:0-17125 GCA_038241115.1 Burkholderiales bacterium
GCGGCGCGGTAAGAGCCGGTGAAGTCGAAGATGGCGCCTGACATCCAGCCGCCCAGGGCCATGCCGAACAAGGTGGCCATCAGCACCGTGCCGACGCGGGCACCGGCCTGTTTGGGCGTGAAGTGCTCACGCACGATGAGGGCGTAGCTGGGCACGATGCCGCCCTGAAACAGGCCGAACAAGATGGACACCACGTACAGCGACACCAGGCCGTTGAACATGAAGAACAACAGCAGCGCGCTGCCTTGCAACACCGAGCCGAGCAGCAGGGTGCGAAGGCCGCCTATGCGGTCAGAGATCCAGCCCGACGCCAAGCGGCTGACGATGCCGAAGCCCAGCATCAACGACAGCATTTCTGCGCCACGCGCGGCGCCAAAGCCGAGGTCGCCGCAGTAGGCCACGATATGAACTTGCGGCATGGCCATCGCCACGCAGCACGACACGCCCGCGATGCAGAGCAAGGTTTGCAAGGCGCCGGGCGACATGCCCAAAGACCCAACGGCGGGGCGGTCGCTGGCCATGCTGGGCGCACTGAGCGCCGCCGCGATGTCGCCGGCGGCGGGTGGCCGCCGCCTGAGTGCAAACGCCAGCGGCAGCATCACGGCAGCGCAAAAAATGCCGGTGCCGATGTAGGTTTGCCGCCAGCCGACGCTGTCGATGAAGTGTTGCAACACCGGTGGCCAGAAGGCACCGGCTGCGTAGTTGCCGCTCATGCAAATGGCCACCGCAATGCCGCGCCGTTTGGTGAACCACTGCGAGGTGTCGGCCACCAGCGGCGCGAACGTGGCCGCCGTGCCCAAAAAGCCCACCAGCAGGCCTTGCGCCAGATTGAATTGCCACAGCGAGGTGGCAGAACCCGCAGCGATGAAACCGCCGCCCAAACCCACCGCGCCCAACAGAACCGGTGTCATCACGCCGAAGCGGTCAGACAGCTTGCCCATCAGGATGCCGCCGAGGCCGAAGCCGACCATGGTCAGCGTGTAGGGCAAGGATGCGTCGGCACGTGCCACGCCAAATTCAACCTGAATGCGCGGCAGCACGACGGTGACGGAGTACATGCCGGAGCCACCCAAGGTCATGAGCAGCAGTGACACGAACAGGCGCGCCTAGGCGTAAGGGGAGTGGGTGGTCGGGCTGGCGGGCGTGGTGGGGGCGGGGGTGGGGGCCGCGGCGGCGGCGGCGGCGGGATTGGTTGGTGCGACTGTTTCAGGTGCGGGCGTCATGCCCTCTAGTGGAACTCATTCAAGACGCCAGTTGCTTGCGCGCCCGGTGCAATCGAACAAACAGGTTGTCTTCGGAAATGGCCAGGGTGCGGCAAACGTCTTCGGTAGAGCGGTCTTGCAGCACGCGCAACTCCAGCGCGCTGCGCAGGCCTTCGGGCAAGGCGTTGATGCGGGCCATGGTGTGTTGCAAGCGCTGACGTTGCTCGGCCACTTCGTCGGGCTGCGGCTGAGGGCAACGCAGGGCCAACGATTCAGGCGCTTCGCCGTCTTCATCGCTGCCGGCGTCCAGGCTGTCGTAACCGGCGCGTTGGCGCACCAGGTCGACAATTTTGAATTTCAAAATCGCGGTCAGCCACGACTTCAAGGCGCAGCGGCCACCAAACTTGGCGCGCCCGCTGATGACGGCCTCGAAGACGTCGTGCACCACGTCTTCGGCGAGCATGGGGTCGTGCAGCTTGCGCTGCGCGAAGCGGATCAGGGCGGTGCGGTGCGAGACCATCTCTGTCCACGACACTTCCCACGACACTGTCGACGGCACGGCCACTGGTTGAGCGCCATCGGCCGCCTCCAGATCGGCGTCGGCCTGCAACTCTGGTCCGGTCAGCGCTGTTTCGTTCAACGCAGCCTCGTTCAACGCCGCCACCAACGGAGCGATCAGAGCAGGGTGGAACGCGGCGCGTGAGGCGATGCCGTTTTGAGCGTGGAAGGCAGTGGTCATGGTGTGTTCCGTGGGTGCGTTTCGATGAGTGGACTTTGCGCGGCCCACCTCGCGCCCACATCACCAAACATCACAGCCAGATCACATTTGCATGAAATTCAAAAATTAAATACGGCGTAAGGCCAGAGCGGCGGCGCACGACAATCTGCTCATGCTGCCCTCTTCAAGTTCTGCACCCGCGCCTTCAGCGCAGCCTCCTGCGCACCTTCCTGCGCACCCTTCTCCGCACCCCGCACCGCCCGCGCCCGCCACCGTTTTGGTCGCCGAAGACCAAACCGACATCCGCGATTTGCTGGTACTCAACCTGCGTGGTGCGGGCTATGCCGTCACCGCCGTGGCCGACGGCGCCACGGCGCTGGCCACGCAAATCGCGCAGCCCTGCGACCTGCTCATCCTCGACCGCATGATGCCGGGCATGGACGGCCTGGACGTGTGCAAAGCCTTGCGCGCACGCGGCAGCGCCACGCCCATCTTGATGCTGACGGCCAAGTCCACCGAGCTCGACCGCGTGCTGGGCCTGGAGCTGGGCGCGGACGACTATCTGACCAAGCCTTTTTCTTTGGCCGAGCTGCTGGCGCGTGTGAAAGCGTTGCTGCGCCGCGCTGATTTGCTGAAGGCGGCGCAAGCCGCGCTGCCGTTGGCGGCGGCGCCGGGGGCAGCGAGTTTGCGCAACGGCACGCTGGAAATCTGGGCAGCCAAACGCCAGGTGCTGCACGGCGGTGTGGCCCTCGACTTCACCGCGTTGGAGTTTGATTTGCTGCTGTACTTTGCCCAGCATCCCGGCCACGTGTTTTCGCGCGCGGCTTTGTTGAACGCGGTGTGGGGCTACACGCACGACGGCTATGAGCACACCGTGACCACCCACATCAACCGCCTGCGCGCCAAGCTCGAGGCCGACCCGATGCGCCCCGAATTGATCCTCACCGTGCGCGGTGCGGGCTACAAGATGCGCGAAGTTCCGGTCTGAACACTCGCCGCCGTGGCCCCCCTGATTTTCACGACCGCCTGACCACCTGACCGCATGACTGTTCGCCGTCAAATCGCGCTGACCATCTTCATCACCGGCGCGCTCACCGCGCTCGGCGTGATCGTCACCGTGCTGATTGCTTTTCAACGCTTCGAACGCGAAAGCACCTTCTACCGGGCCGATGCGTTTTTGTCTCGCGTGGTCAACACCTATCCCGACCTGTTCGACATGCAACAACGGCGGCCCGACGAATTTGACAGCTTCTTGCGCAGCCTGGTGCTGTTCGAGCCCGACACCCAGCTCTACATCCTGGACGCGCAGGGCGCGGTGCTGGCCTGCACCGGCACCATGCCCAAACCTGAATTCCGCGTGGCCCTGCCACCGGTGCTGCAGGCGGTGAGCCCGCAGGCCAAGCCCTATGTGATGGGCGACGACCCCGAGCGGATGGGACAGAACATGGGACAGAACATGGGACAGAGCGGGGGCCAAAGCGGGGGAACCAGCAAAGCTGACCCAACCAGCAAATACCGCGACGGCGCAGTGGCCGTCATCGCCGCCAAACCGCTGACGCGCGCAGTGATCCGCAGCAGCGCCCCGGTGGCCGGTTATTTGTATTTGGTGGCCCATCAAAGCGCCTTGCCCCAGGGCCGATGGGCAGCAGTTCGCAGCAGCTTTGCGTTGCCGTCTTTGGCCATGATTGCAGCCGTTGTGACGTTGGCGACTTTGCTGGCCGCCTGGGTCATCGCCACCATCACCCGGCCGCTGCGTCAATTGAGTCAGGCGGTTGCGGCGGTGTCGCGCGACGGCTTGAGCGCGGCGTCACTGGACCAACATTTGGGGGCGCTGCCGCCAGATTCTTCACGCGATGAATTCGGCCAGCTGGCTGGCGGTTTCAGGGCCATGCTGGCCACGCTGCGCACGCAGTGGGACACGCTGCGCCGCCTGGACCACTTTCGCCGCGAAGGCGTCAGCAACCTGTCGCACGACCTGCGCTCGCCGCTGACGGCCACTGCCGCTTGCCTGGAAACACTGGAGCTGCGCTGGGGAACGGACGCCGCGCGCAAAGACGACCGCGAATTGGTGGAAGTGGCGCTGCGCAACACCCGAAATGCGGCGCGTCTGGTGCAGTCGCTGGGCGATTTGGCGCAACTGGACGAACCCGAGTTCAAGTTGCACTTCGAGGTGCTGGACGCGGCAGAGGTGCTCGACGACATCGCGCTGCGATTCGCGGCACGCGCGGCACGGCAAGGTGTGAGTTTGAGTGGCGTGGGTTTAAGTGCTGCGGACACAGAGCCCACACCCCCATGCTTCGCGCGAATTGACATCGAACTGTTTGAGCGCGCGATTGCCAATCTGGTCGACAACGCCCTCAAATTCAGCCGCCCTGGCGACCAGATTTTGTTGGCGGCTAAAGCGCACGGCGACCAAGTCCGGATCAGTGTGCGCGACACCGGCGCGGGCATTGCTGCCGCCGACTTGCCGCACTTGTTTGACCGCCACTATCAAAGCCGCACCGGCAGCCACAGCGTGGCACCCGCCACCGGCGAAGGCGGCAAAGGTTTGGGACTGGCCATCGTCAAGCGCATTGCCGAGCTGCACGGCGGCGAGGTTCAAATCAACAGCGCAGTCGGACAAGGCACCTGCGTGACGCTGACGCTGCCGAAGGCGGGCTGAGCGTCACTCGGAACAAATTCGCCCCCGCAGTGAACGCTTTTGATCCGGCCTCGTGGGGCGGAGCAACAGTGACCGCAGCTGCGAATGACTTGGAAGGCGCCCTCCAACCGACAACGGCGCCTCGGTGAGCAGCCCGCCGCGTAGGCGATGCCGAGCGTAAAAGACTATTGAGCCGCTGCGGTGTCCGGTGCATCATTGAACGCTCACATCCACCCTGCGGAGTTCGACGATGCCCCAACTGCTTGTGAACGGCGTGGTGCGACAGCACGACGCGGAGCCCGACACCCCCTTGCTCTGGGTGCTGCGCGAACAACTGGCCCTGACCGGCACCAAATACGGTTGCGGCGTGGCGCAATGTGGTGCCTGCACGGTGCATCTGGACGGCGCGCCGGTTCGCAGCTGCGTGCTGCCGGTGTCGAGCATCCAGGCCGGTCAAAAAATCACCACCATCGAAGCGCTGTCCCCCGACGGCAATCACCCACTGCAAAAAGCCTGGGTGCAACTCGATGTGCCGCAGTGCGGTTTTTGTCAAAGCGGCATGCTGATGGCGGCTGCGGCGCTGTTGAAAGACAAGCCCAAGCCCACCGACGCCGACATCGACGCCACCATCACCAACATCTGCCGCTGCGGCACATTCAACCGCGTGCGCGCGGCCATCAAGCAAGCCGCTGGGATGACGCCGAGAACTGCCGGCGCAGCTGGCGACGCCGCCAAGACGCACCATGCAGTGATTCATTTGCAAAGGAGCAGCACATGAAGCGCACTGCGAAACCGACTGCCCGTACAACCGAGGTGTCGGGCGAGGTGTCGAGCAAAGTGACGAACGAAAGACTTGCACTGACCCGCCGCAGCTTCCTCGGGGCCAGCGCCGCTGCAGGCTCTTTGGTGATGGGCTTTCCTTTGATGGCCGCAGCCCAAGCCGGACAGGCGCCCGAGATCAATGCCTGGGTGGTGGTGCAGCCCGATGAAAAAATCATCATTCGGATTGCCCGCTCGGAAATGGGCCAAGGCACCCTCACCGGCTTGGCGCAATTGGTGGCCGAAGAACTTCAGTGTGACTGGACCCGCGTCACCACCGAATACCCCACACCCGGCGACAACCTCAAACGCAATCGCGTGTGGGGAAACTTCTCCACCGGTGGCAGTCGGGGCATACGCGACTCCCAGGAATATGTGCGCAAAGGCGGCGCCGCCGCCCGCATGGTGCTGGTGCAAGCGGCGGCCAATGAGTGGAAGGTGCCGGCCAGCGAATGCAGTGTCGACAAGGGCGTGATCAGCCACAGCGCTTCGGGCAAACGCACCACGTTCGGCAAGGTATCGGCCGCAGCCGCGCAGCTCACACCACCCACCGACATGGCGTTGAAAGACCAAAAAGACTGGAAGCTGGTGGGCCAGCCGCTGGCACGTCTGGACACGGTGGACAAGACCAACGGCAAGCAGATCTACGGCATGGACCTGAAGCTGCCCGGCATGCTGCACGCGGCCATCCGCGACTGCCCGGTGTTTGGCGGCAAGGTGCTGAGCTTCGATGCCGCCGCCATAGCCAACCGGCGCGGTGTGCGCAAGGTGGTGAAGGTGGGCGACAGCGCGGTGGCGGTGATTGCCGACACTTGGTGGCGCGCCAAAACCGCACTCGACGCGCTGCCCGTCACTTGGGACGAAGGCCCCAACGCCAAGGTGCAGCAGGCTCAGATCGACGACATCTTGAAAGCCGGGCTCAGCGCCCCAGAAGCGGCGGTTGGCAACAGCAACGGCAATGCGCGCGAGGCCTTGGCCGGTGCCGCGCGGCGCATCGAGGCGGTGTACGCCTACCCGTACCAAAACCACGCCACGATGGAGCCGATGAACGCCACGGCCAAGATCACCCTGGCCGCGTCAGGCCCCAATGCCGGCGCCGCAGCACGCTGCGAGGTGTGGACGCCCACACAAAACGGCGAGGCTGCGCTGGCTGCGGCAGCAGAAGCGGCCGGACTTCCGCCTTCGCAGTGCGAGGTTTACAAATTGCACCTCGGCGGCGGCTTTGGCAGGCGCGGCGCGGTGCACGATTGGGTGCGACAGGCGGTCGCCATTGCGCGGGAGATGCCGGGCGTTCCGGTCAAGCTGTTGTGGTCGCGCGAGGAAGACATGACGCACGGCCGCTACCACCCCATCACGCAGTGCAAGCTGACGGCGGGCCTGGACGACAAAGGCCAAGTCACGGCGCTGCACATGCGCTTGTCGGGCCAGTCCATTCTGGCCAGCGTGGCACCGCAGAATGTGCGCGACGGCAAAGACCCGGTCGCCTTTCAAGGCCTGAACGCCGGCGGCGGCGAGGCCATGATCGGCTACAGCGTGCCGAATCTGCTGATCGACCACGCCATGCGCAACCCGCACGTGCCCGCCGGCTTTTGGCGCGGCGTGAACTTGAACCAGAACGCCATTTATCTCGAATGTTTCATCGACGAGATCGCACACGCCACTCAGCAAGACCCGCTGGCGCTGCGCCGCGTTTTGATGCAAAAGCATCCCAAACACCTGGCGGTGCTGGAAGCCGCTGCCAAGCGCGCCGGCTGGGGTCAGCCTGCCGCTGACGTCGACGGCCAAAAGGTGTTTCGCGGCTTGGCGCAAACACACGGTTTTGGCAGCTACGTGGCGGCCTGCGCCGAGGTGTCGGTCAGCAACGCAGGCGTGCTCAAAGTGCACCGCATCGTGGCCGCCACCGACTGCGGGCATGCCGTGAACCCGCAGCAGATTGAAGCCCAAATCGAGGGCTCATTCGTCTACGGTTTGTCGGCAGCGCTATACGGCGCGTGCACGGTGAAAGACGGCCGCATCGAACAAACCAATTTCGACACTTACCCCAGCATGCGCTTGGCCGAGGCGCCCAAGGTAGAGAGCATCGTCATGCCGTCAGGCGGCTTTTGGGGCGGTGTCGGTGAGCCCACGATCGCGGTGGCTGCACCGGCCGTGCTGAACGCCATTTTTGCGGCCACAGGGCAGCGCATCCGTGATCTGCCGCTGTCCAAACACAGCCTGAAACGCGCTTGAACCATGCCCCTGCTCGAGCCAGGCTTGCTGTGATGACGCGCCGCCCTGCGTGGCTTGCGGCCGTGTGGGCTGGCGTCTGCCTGGGTGCCAGCGTCGGCGTTCACGCGCAAAGTGACAACGAAAAGGAAGCGCTCAGCAAAGCAGCCGCCGGCGCGTCCATCGTGGCCAGCCGCACGCAGGGTTTGTGCGTCCTGTGCCACGCCGTGCCCGGCGTGCCACTGACGCAATCGGGGACGATAGGGCCGAGCTTGAGCGGCGTGGGCGCGCGCTGGTCGGCACAGCAACTGCGCGAGCACCTGATGGCGCCGGAACGTTTCAACCCCCACACGGTGATGCCGTCGGTGTCGCGCACTGAAGGCTTTGCGCGATTGGCGCCAGCACGGGTTGGCCAACCTGTGCTGACCGAGACGCAAATCGACGCCGTGGTGGCTTACCTGGTGACCTTGAAATGACGCTGCGCAAACCCATCGCAACACGGCGCCAGGCCGTTCTCGCAAGCGCCTCCGCCGGCGCGCTGTGGCTGGTCGGCGTTCGGCCTGCACACGGCCAGTCGGCACTTGATGCACCTTTGCAGCAAGCCATACGCGCTTGGGCGGGCAGCGCCACGCCGCGCAAAGGGCGCGTCACGCTGACAGTGGCCGAGCTCATCGACAACGGCAACCTGGTGCCCTTGAGCGTGCGCGTGAGCAGCCCCATGACGCCCGCCGACCACGTGCAAGAAATCATGCTGCTCAACGAGCGCAATCCCGGCCGCGAGCTGGCGCACTTTCAGCTGAGCCCTGCCAGCGGCCGCGCCGAGGTGTCCACTCGCGTGCGCTTGTCGACCAGCCAACATTTGGTGGCGCTGGCGCGCATGAGCGACGGCAGTGTGTGGCAAGACACGGTGGAAGTGGTGGTCACACTGGCCGCCTGCATTGAAACTTGAACGACATCGCGAGACTTGCCATGGCGACACCCCGAACGCTGATCCATGTGCCCGTCGCCAAAGCGGGTGATGTGATCGAGATCCGCGCCACGATTGCGCACGTGATGGAAACCGGCTTGCGCCCCGACGACGAGGGTCGGGTGGTGCCACGCGACATCGTCACGCGCTTTGAGTGCAGGCTGGACGGCGGTCTGGTGTTTGCCGCCGACATGTTCCCGGCGGTTGCCGCCAACCCTTACGTGGCTTTCACGCTGCGCGCAGAGAAATCAGGCAGTCTGGTGTTTTTGTGGGAAGGCGACCGAGGCTTCAAGCACACCGAGACCGTGGCCTTGACGGTGACATGACGAGGGCGTTGGCGGCGTGGCTTGGACGCTTGTTAAGTGTTTGCATCTTCAGCGGCTGCGTCTCGCACGGCAGCGCGCCTGACGCATCGACCGCGCCGGCTGCATCGGCCCCTTCAACTGCATCAAGCGCACCCAACACATCTGCCCGGCGCGCCGGCTTCGAGGACATGAGCCCGGCCTTGCAAGCCATGCAACTTGACGACACCCAAAACCCCGCCATGCTGTGGGTGCGCGAAGGCGAAGCGCTGTTCTCCAAAGCGCCCGCGTCTGGGCGGAGTTGTGCAAGTTGCCACAACACCAACAGTGTCAACAGCACCGCCAGCGTCAACAGCACCACCAGCGTCAAGAGCGCCGCCACGCGCCACCCTGGCTTCGACAACGCGCTGGGGCGGCCGGTCACCCTGGCCGGCCGGGTTGATCTGTGCCGCCAACGCCATCAAGCCCTGCCGGCCCAGAGCGCAGACGGCCCCGAGGTACTGGCCTTGTCGGCGTGGCTCATGTACCAAGCCCGCGGCCTGCCCATCGCACCACCCGCCGACCCGCGCTTGACACCGTGGACGCAGCGCGGCGAGCAGATTTACGTCACCCGCATGGGGCAATTGAACCTGGCCTGCACACACTGCCACGACCAGTACGCAGGTCTCCGCTTGGGCGGCGCGCCCATCCCCCAAGCCCACCCGACCGGCTACCCGAGCTACCGGCTGGAATGGCAAACGCTGGGCTCGCTGCCGCGCCGCTTGCGCGCTTGCATGACCGGCGTTCGCGCCCAGCCATTTGCAGCCGACTCGGCCGAATGGGTGGCGCTGGAAAGCTATCTGATGAAGCGTGCGGCGGGCATGCCGATGGAAGGTGCCGCGGTGCGGCCCTGAACGGCCGACGGCGCTCAGCCGCGTGCGCCGAAGATCGCCGTGCCGACACGCACCACGGTCGCGCCTTCCAAAATGGCGGCGCTCATGTCGCTGGTCATGCCCATCGACAGGGTGTCCAGCGCCAAGCCGGTTTTGTTCAAGGCACCCAGGAGCTCACGCAGCGCGGCGTGTGGCGCACGCTGCGCCGCTTCGGACTCGGCAGGTTCCGGAATGGACATCAAACCGCGCAGTTGAAGGCGCGGAAGCTGCGAGACGGCGTTGGCCACCTCCAGCAATTCGTTGGGCATCAACCCGCTTTTGCTGGCTTCACCGCTGATGTTGACTTGCAGGCAAATTTGCAGGGGCGGCAGGTGAGTTGGCCGCTGTTCGCTGAGGCGCTGGGCAATTTTCAGGCGGTCTACTGAATGCACCCAATCAAAGTGCTCGGCGACCACCCGAGTCTTATTGCTCTGCAAAGGGCCAATCAGGTGCCAGGTGATGTGGCTGCGCAGATCGGCCAGGCTGGCTATTTTGTCGACGCCCTCTTGAACGTAGTTTTCACCAAAGCTGCGCTCACCGGCCGCAAAAGCTTCACGCACCGCGTCAGCCGCTTGGGTTTTGCTGACGCACAGCAGCGTGACCGCTTGCGCCGAGCGGTGGGCTGCGGCGCAGGCCTGCGCAATGTGCGCATGCACTTCTTGGAGCTTCAGAGCTATCGTTGCCATAATGAATTGGAAGTATCGGTCAAGGTAAGCCGCCAAGCGCCGAAAACCAAGGCAGCGTGGGGTCCGCAGGCACATCCGCGCCTCCAGTCAACACTAAAAAAGGCCCCATGGACATTACCCAACTGCTGGCGTTTTCAGTCAAGAACAAGGCCTCCGACTTGCACCTGTCATCGGGCCTGCCGCCGATGATTCGGGTGCACGGCGATGTGCGGCGCATCAACGTCGACCCGCTGGAGCACCAGCAGGTGCACGCGATGGTCTACGACATCATGAACGATTCGCAGCGCAAAAATTACGAGGAAACGCTGGAGTGCGACTTCTCTTTTGAGATCCAAGGCCTGGCGCGTTTCCGGGTGAATGCGTACAACCAGAACCGCGGAGCAGCCGCCGTGTTCCGAACCATTCCGTCAAAAATTCTGACGCTGGAACAACTGAACACGCCGAAAATCTTTGCCGAGTTGGCGCTCAAACCGCGCGGCATGGTGCTGTGCACCGGCCCCACGGGCTCGGGCAAATCGACCACGCTGGCGGCCATGGTGAACCACCTGAACGAAAACGAGTACGGCCACGTTCTGACGGTGGAAGACCCGATTGAGTTCGTGCACGAATCCAAGAAATGCCTGATCAACCAGCGTGAAGTCGGCCCGCACACGCTGAGCTTTTCGAACGCGCTGCGCTCGGCCTTGCGCGAAGACCCAGACGCCATTTTGGTGGGCGAGATGCGCGACCTGGAGACCATCCGCTTGGCACTGACGGCCGCTGAAACAGGTCACTTGGTGTTTGGCACGCTGCACACGTCGAGTGCGGCCAAAACCGTCGACCGCATCGTCGATGTGTTCCCGGCGGCAGAAAAAGAAATGGTGCGCTCGATGCTGTCGGAATCGCTGATTGGGGTGATTTCACAAACGCTGTGCAAGACCAAAGACGGCAGTGGTCGGGTGGCAGCCCACGAAATCATGTTGGGCACGGCAGCCATACGCAATTTGATACGTGAGAACAAAGTGGCGCAGATGTACTCGTCTATTCAAACAGGCAACAGCATGGGCATGCAGACCCTGGACCAGAATTTGGCAGATTTGGTGCGGCGAAATTTGGTGTCGCCCGCTGAGGCGCGAGCGAAGGCGAAGTTTCCGGAAAACTTCCCCGGGTAGATGACGGCCCCAAGGTCGGCGGGTACGCCGCCCGCCCCCCGAGGGGAGCAAATCTTGCTCGGGGCGGCCCAGCGCTCGATTTTTGATTGATGTGCGCTTGCCTTTGGCATCGCTATGATTCTTTGCAGCGGCTCTTCAAGGGCCAGAAGGTACTTAAATGGAACGCGACCAAGCATCGAAATTCATCAATGATCTGCTGCGCTTGATGGTGTCGCGCAATGGGTCGGACTTGTTTTTGACCGCCGACTTTCCGCCGGCCATCAAGGTCGACGGCAAGGTGACCAAGGTGTCGCCCCAACCCCTGACCGGACAGCACACGATGGCGCTGACGCGTGCGGTCATGAACGACAAGCAGGCCGCCGAATTCGAACGCACCAAAGAGTGCAACTTTGCGGTGGCCCCGCACGGCATCGGGCGGTTTCGAGTGAATGCCTTTGTGCAGCAAGGCCACATGGGTTTGGTCATGCGAACCATTCCCGCCACGCTGCCCACCATCAAGTCACTGAACCTGCCCAAGGTGCTGGAAGACATTGCCATGACGAAACGCGGCCTGGTAATTTTTGTCGGCGCGACAGGCTCGGGCAAAAGCACCTCACTGGCGGCGATGGTGGACTATCGAAACGAGAACTCGTACGGTCACATCATCACCATCGAAGACCCGGTTGAATTTGTGCATCCGCATAAAAACTGCATCGTCACCCAGCGCGAAGTGGGCATTGATACCGAAGGCTGGGGGGCGGCGCTGAAAAACACTTTGCGCCAAGCGCCCGACGTGATTTTGATGGGCGAAATTCGCGACCGCGAAACCATGGAACACGCCGTGGCGTTCGCAGAAACCGGCCACCTGTGCATGGCCACTTTGCATGCCAACAGCTCCAACCAGGCGCTGGACCGAATCATCAACTTCTTCCCGGAAGAACGGCGTCAGCAGCTGCTGATGGACTTGTCGCTCAACCTGAAAGGTCTGGTTTCACAGCGCCTGCTGCCTCGTGAGCAAGGCAACGGCCGCGTGGCGGCGGTGGAGGTGTTGTTGAACACGCCGCTGATCTCAGACTTGATTTTCAAAGGCGAGGTCTCGGAAATCAAAGAGATCATGAAGCGCAGCCGAGAGTTGGGCATGCAAACCTTCGATCAGGCGCTGTTTGATTTGTTCGAAAGCCACAGCGTGACCTTTGAAGACGCACTTCGAAACGCCGATTCGGTGAACGATTTGCGCTTGCAAATCAAGCTGCACAGCAACCGCGCACGCAACGCCGACTTGAATGCAGGCACCGAGCACATGAGCATCATGTAAGACGATGACTGGCTGCGCGCAGCACCTGCTGTGTGTCGCATGCCTCACCACTTTTTAAACGGCCTCTTTGAGGCCGTTGACGGTTTCACTTTTTTGGAACAGCAATGACCGCTCGCAGTTACGACCCCATCTCGCCGCGCAAGCTGGCATTCCTTGGCTTGGGAGTCATGGGCTACCCGATGGCAGGACACCTGCAACGTGCCGGCCACAGAGTGACGGTTTACAACCGCACTGCCAGCAAGGCGGCGCAGTGGGTGGCCGAGTACGGTGGCGGGTCGGGTGGCAAGCGCGCCGACACGCCACGCGCTGCAGCGGCCGAGGCCGACATCGTGTTCGCCTGTGTGGGCAATGACAACGACCTGCGCTCGGTGGTGTCAGGCGACTCGGGCGCACTGGCAGGCATGAAGCCAGGCGCCATTTTTTGCGACCACACCACCGCATCCGCCTTGATCGCGCGCGAGCTGAGCGCGGCAGCCGCAGCCAGAGGTTTGCACTTTGTCGACGCGCCCGTCTCAGGCGGCAATCTGGGCGCCATCAACGGTGCGCTGACTGTGATGTGCGGCGGCGGTGCCGAAGCATTTGCAGCGGTGCAGCCGGTGGCGATGGCGTTTTCCAAGGCCGTCACCTTGCTGGGTGACAGTGGCGCAGGCCAGCTCGCCAAAATGGTCAATCAAATTGCCATCGCCGGCATGGTGCAAGGCTTGGCCGAGGCGATTGCCTTCGGCGAAAAAGCCGGCCTCGACATGAAATCTGTGCTCGGCGTGATCGGCAAGGGTGCCGCGCAAAGCTGGCAACTCGACAACCGCGGCCCGACCATGGTGGACAGCAAATTCGACTTCGGCTTTGCGGTGGACTGGATGCGCAAAGACTTGGGGCTCGTGCTCGACGAGGCCAAACACAACGGTGCGCGCTTGCCGGTGACGGCGTTGGTCGATCAGTTTTACGCCGACTTGCAAGCTCAGGGCGGCAACCGCCAAGACACCTCCAGCCTGATCAAACGATTGCGCTGAAGGGCCTGCCTGGCGACCTGCCTTGCCCCTTGTTTGGCTGCTTGTCTGACAACTTATTTGGTGACCGGGGTGTCGGTCGGTTGGGCGGTTTTCGGGGTCGTCTGAGCCAGCTCGGCTTCGCTGACGATCTCGAACACACGCACGACTTTTTGCACGCCAGAAACAGACCGCGCCAAATCTGAAGCGCGAGTGGCTTCGCGTTCGGTCACGCGGCCCATGAGGTAGACCGTGCCGCGCTCGGTCACTACCTTGAAAGCGTTCGACAGCACGTCCCGCGCGTCGACAAACGAAGCTTTCACTTTGCTGGTGAGCAAGGTGTCGTTCGAGCGGCTCGTCAGCGTCGTCGACCCCGCTACGGCCAATTCATTGACGGTGGAGCGCACGTTTTCGATGCGCGCGATGCCTTGCTCCACGGCGATTTTGTCGGCTTCCGTGGGTACCTCGCCGGTGATGAGCACCATGCGGTTGAAGCTGGTGGCGCTGACGTGGCCGCGATCGCCCACCACCTCTTTGACGCGACTGAGCACCTTCAATTCGATGGCTTGGTCGTCGATTTGCGTTCCCGACGTGCGGCGGTCGGTGACCATCAACGTGCTGCCCAACATGGCACCGCCAATGATGAGAGGGGCACAGGCCGACAAGCCGCTCAAAGCGGTCACCAGCGCAAGGCCGACGAAGAGAAAGCGCTCGCATCGTTTAGAGGAAGTGCGGGTCATGTGGCAGTCCGTTTTTGAAAGAGATCGTAAATGTGGATGTGAATTCACTGCGCTTCAGAGCCCAGCAGTTGCACATCTACTGCGTCGCACAAGCAGTGCACCACGAGCAGATGAACCTCCTGAATGCGGGCGGTGCGTTCGTGCGGCACGCAAATGTGGACATCGGTTTCAAGCAGCAGATTGCGCATCTTGCCGCCGTCGCGCCCCGTGAGCGCGATGACGGCCATTTCTTTGGCGTGCGCGGCGTCAACGGCCGCCAACACGTTGGCAGAGTTGCCACTGGTGGTGATGGCCAGCAAAACATCGCCTGGCGAGCCAATGGCTTGCACTTGCTTGGAGAAGATGGCGTTGAAGTCGTAGTCGTTGCCCACCGCCGTCAAGATGGAGCTGTCTGTTGTGAGGGCGATGGCCGCCAATCCGGGGCGCTCGCGCTCGAAGCGGCCTACAAATTCGGCCGCGAAATGTTGGGCGTCACCAGCTGAACCGCCGTTGCCGCAAACCAGCACTTTGCCCCCCGATGTGATGCAACCCATCAAGGTGCCGACCGCGTCGGCAATCGGTTTGGCGAGGACCTCGGCTGCCGCGTATTTCAGGTCGGCGCTGTCAAAAAAATGTTGTTGTATTCGTTGTTCAAGCATGGTGTCTCGATGATATGACAGCGTCTTACGCGGCCTCACCTGTGCAGCCCTTGCGGCGGCTGTTGCCCTGCTCTTGCTTTGCTCTCGCCAAGCGCTTGCAACGCTCTTGCAACGCTCTTGCAAAAGCAACGTGCTCACCGTGCATGCCCGCCGGCTCAAGCAGCATCGAACGCTGCCTTCAACCACTCAATCTTGTCGCCCTCGATGGCCACCACGTCAAATCGGCAGGCGGGTGGCGTCGCAAACTTTCGCAAGTAATGGCGCGCTGCCAAAATCAAACTGCGCTGCTTGGACGGCGTCACGCTCGCCGCGGCGCCGCCGAAGCCGGAAGTCTTGCGCGCCTTTACCTCGACGAACACCAGCGTGCCGTCGCGGTCGCGGCAAATTAAATCAACTTCAGCGCCGCGAGCGTTGGGGCCAGCGGCAACCCGATAATTGCGCTGCACCAAGGTCAGGCCTTGACGCTGCAAATGGGCCCATGCCCTGTCCTCACCACTGTCTCCCACTTGCTTCGTTGTGACCACACCCACCGCCTCTTTGTTGCTGCAAGCCGCTGCCGCTGCGGCAGGCTCGCAGCAGTATCCGGCAGGCGCTTTGTACGTGGTCGCCTCGCCGATCGGTAATTTGGCCGACCTGAGTTTGCGCGCCGTACACGTGCTGAGTTTGGTGGACGCCGTGGGCTGCGAAGACACTCGCCACAGCGCGCCATTGATGCGCCATTTGGGCTTGGACAAGCCCTTGATTGCGCTGCATCAACACAACGAACGTGCGGCCTCGGCGGCGGTGATTTCTCGTTTGTCGGCGGGCGAACGCGTGGCCTACATGAGCGATGCAGGCACACCCGCCATCAGCGATCCCGGCGCTGTGTTGGTGGCAGCGGTGCAAGCGGCCGGCTTCATCACCGTGGCCATTCCCGGCGCCAGCAGCGCAGTTGCCGCGTTGAGCGTTTCGGGCGACACGCAGGCAGCTTCGGCCGGTTCGGGCTTTACGTTCACCGGCTTTTTGCCCAGCAAAGGCGGCGAGCGAGTGGCGGCATTGCAAGCCCTTGCCGACTCTTCAGCGACACAGGTTTTGTTCGAGGCGCCTCACCGCATTGAAGCGCTGGCTTCGTCACTGTCAAACGCCTGCGGGGTGCGCAAAGTCACACTGTGCCGAGAACTGACCAAGCAGTTCGAGACGGTGGCCACGATGCCCGCCGAAGCTTTGCCTGCCTGGCTGGCCGCCGACGCCAACCGCCTGCGCGGCGAATTTGTTTTGGTGGTTCATGCCAAAGCCGCGGCCATCGACGTCAACGAGGCTGCAAGACACGACCGCACGCTGCAAACACTGCTGGCCGAGCTGCCGCTCAAACAAGCCGTTGCCTTGGCGGCCGAGCTGACCGGCGCGCCGCGCAATGCTTTGTATGCGCGCGCGCTGACCTTGAAAAATAACGCCAGTTGACACAGGCCGCCGGCTGTGGGCAGTGCGTGACCTGGACGGCTCAAGCCACTCGCCCATCGGCCTGCGCCGTCGGCCTTGATTCGATCAGCCCTTGACCGCTGTTTGCGCGTCGTGCTTTTGGTGACGAATGTCTTTGCTGGCGCGGTTTTGCATATGGCTCAAGTGTTTGCGCTCAGCTTTCGTGACCGTGCCGTCTGCCTTGGCTTTGGCTTCCACACGGTTGATGGCGGCTTGCTCTTTCTCCAATCGATACGTTTCTTTGGCATTCAACTGACCCGACGCCACACCTTGCTGGATGCGCGCGTCTTGCTTGACTTCGCGGGCATCCACGCGCGGCGTTGCGGGTGCGGCGGATGGGGCGGCCGACTGTGCAAAGCTGTTGACTGAAACAAGCGCAAGGGCAGCGGTCGCAATGAGCGTTTTGA
>JBBRGA010000076.1:0-16697 GCA_038241115.1 Burkholderiales bacterium
TCAGACGATGTCTTGCGACAGCGGCATCACGATCGAGCCGTCGAGGTGCTTGATCGGACCGGCGGCGTTCGGGTTGATGTCGAAGTCGAAGATCTGCGTGGGCAGCCACAGCGTGGCGCAGGCGTTGGGCACGTCGACCACACCGCTGATGTGGCCCTGCACCGGCGCGGTACCCAGGATTGAATAGGCCTGCGCCCCGCTGTAGCCGAACTTCTTCAGGTATTCGATGGCGTTCAGACAAGCCTGGCGATACGCGACATTGACATCGAGGTAATGCTGCTTGCCTTGTTCGTCAACCGACACGCCTTCAAAAATCAAATAGTCGTTGTAGGTTGGCGTGATCGGGCTGGGCTTGAAGATCGGGTTCTTGATGCCGTACATCGCCATGCCGCCTTTGATCAGACTGACCTTCATGTGGACCCAGCCGGCCATCTCGATGGCACCGCAAAAGGTGATCTCGCCGTCGCCCTGGCTGAAGTGCAGGTCGCCGACGCTCAGGCCCGCACCATCGACGTAGACCGGGAAAAACACCTTGGCGCCGCGTGACAAATCCTTGATATCGCAGTTGCCGCCGTGCTCACGGCCGGGCACTGTGCGCGCACCTTCGGCCGCCGCCTTTTCTTTGTCAGCGCCGGTCAGTTTGCCCATGTGCGCGGTGGGCACGAAGGGCGGGTTGGCGAGGCCGCCGGTGGGGTTGGTGTCGATCAGGGCCTGTTCGCGCGTGTTCCACATGTCGAGCATGGGTTTGTCGGGCAGACAGCCGATAAGGCCGGGGTGGATGAGGCCTGCGTAGCGCACGCCGGGCACGTGGCGCGATTCGGTGAACATGCCCTTGAAGTCCCAGATCGACTTTTGAGCCAGCGGGAAGTGCTCGGTCAAGAAGCCGCCGCCGTTCTTCTTGCTGAAGAAGCCGTTGAAGCCCCACAGGCTGTCTTGTTTGGCGCCGATGTCGAGCAGCTCAACCACCAGCAGGTCGCCGGGCTGCGCGCCCTTCACGCCAACCGGGCCGCTGAGGTAGTGCACCGTGCTCAGGTCGATGTCGCGCACGTCGTCGGCGCTGTCGTTGTTCTTGATGAAGCCGCCGGTCCAGTCGAAGGTTTCAAGGATGAAGTCGTCGCCCGGCTTGACCCAGCAGGCCATCGGGATGTCCGGGTGCCAGCGGTTGTGGATGTTCTCGTTTTCGAGCGGTGATTTGGTCAGGTCAACTTTGATCAGGGTATCGGGCATGGTGGCTCCTTGTGATGGTTTCTAGACAGGCAGTTTCTAGACTGAGAGGTACTGCTTGATGCGTGTGACATCGGTGTCGGCGCGGCTGGTCTCGTGCACCAGGCGGCCGCCTTCGATGACGAAGAGCCGGTCGGCCACGTCCATGGCGAAGCTCAGCACTTGTTCACTGACGACGATGGTGATTTCGCGCAGCTTGCGGATCTCGTTCAGCGCCTTCGCAATGTCTTTGATGATCGAAGGTTGAATGCCTTCTGTGGGCTCGTCGAGCAGCAACACTTTGGGCTCGGTGACGAGCGCGCGGGCAATCGCCAACTGCTGCTGTTGACCGCCCGACAGGTTGCCGCCCTTGCGACGCTTCATGTCCCACAGCACCGGAAACAATGCATAAATTTCTTCGGGGATCTGGCGGGTCTTGGAGTTCTCAAGCCCGGTCTGGATGTTTTCTTCCACGGTCAATGTCGGGAAGATCATCCGGCCCTGCGGCACATAGGCGATGCCCTTGGCCACGCGCCGAAAGCTTTCCTCTTTGCTGAGCTCTTGACCTGCCACCGTGATGCTGCCGCTCTTGCACGGCAACACACCCATCAGGCTTTTGAAAAGGGTGGTTTTGCCCATGCCGTTGCGGCCCATGATGGCCACGGTTTCGTTCTTCGCGCCGCTGAAGCTGATGCCGTGCAACGCCTCGCTTTGGCCGTAGGCCACAAAGAGGTCTTTCACTTCCAGAATGGGGTTGCCGGTGCTCATGTTCACGCTCATGTTTTTGCTCAATGCCCGAGGTAAACGTCAATGACCTTGGGGTCGGCTTGCACCTTGTCCATCGGTCCTTCGGCCAGGATCTTTCCCTGGTGCATCACTGTGACTTTGTGAGCAATGCGCTTGACGAAATCCATGTCGTGCTCGATCACGATCACTGCGCGGTTCTTGCAAATGCGCTGCAGCAAATCGGCGGTCAGGTCGCGCTCACGCGCGCTCATGCCGGCGATGGGTTCGTCCAGCAACAGCAGCTCGGGTTCTTGCATCAGCAGCATGCCGATCTCCAGCCACTGTTTTTCACCGTGGCTCAACAGTCCGGCTTCCAGATCGAGGCGGTCTGACAGAAAAATGTCTTCTGCCACCACTTGCACGCGTGCCTTCACTTCGTCGGTGCATTTGAAGGCCAGCGCGCCCATCACTGAGCGGCCGCGTGGGAACGAGACCTCCAGGTTCTGGAACACGCTGAGGTTTTCGTAGATCGACGGCGTCTGAAACTTGCGACCAATTCCCAAGCGCACACGCTGGAATTCGGCCATCTTGGTGAGCTCGGTGTTCTTGAATTTGATGCTGCCCGACGCGGCTTTGGTTTTGCCGCAAATCAAATCGAGCAGCGTGGTTTTGCCGGCGCCGTTCGGTCCGATGATCACGCGCAGCTCGTTTTTGTCGATGTACAGCGTGAGGGTGTCGATGGCCTTGAAGCCGTCGAACGAAACCGTGAGGTCTTCAATGGCCAGTGCGAAGTCAGTGTTGCTCATTGGATCCCTCCGTCCGGTGAGTAAACGGGCCGACCTCCCGAGGGGGCCGGGCTTGGCTTGGGGCGGCCCGGCGCCGCGTCCCGCTCGCTGTCAACAACCGCTGTTTCCGCGCTCCCGCTGCGCATCCGGCGTTTGTTCCACCAGGGCACCACATGGCTTTCCCACAGCCCCGCCAGGCCCATCGGGAAGGCCATGGTCACGCCGATGAACAGCGCCGCCATCAAGAACAGCCACGCGTCGGGAAAGCTTTCTGAGAAAAACGTCTTGCCGGCGTTGACCAGCAGCGTGCCGTACACCGCGCCCACCAGGCTCATGCGCCCGCCTACGGCGGCAAAGATCACCATCTCGACCGAAGGAACGATGCCCACGAAGCTGGGTGACATGAAGCCCACTTGCAGCGAGAACATCGCGCCGCCGATGCCTGACAGCGCCGCCGCCAAACAAAACACGAAGATGCGGAAGTCAGCGACGTCGTAACCCGAAAAGCGCACCCGGTCTTCTTTGTCGCGCATCGCCAGCAGCAGCGTGCCGGCCTTGCTGGTTTGTATCCAGCGGCACAACAAGATGCTGCCCACCAGCAGCGCCACGCAGACGTAGTACAGGATGTACTTGGCGCTGTCGGTGCGGGTGTCCCAGCCCCACATCGTCTTCAGGTCGGTCATGCCGTTGACGCCGCCGGTGTAGCCCTGCTGCCCGATGATGAGCACGGTCAGGATCAGCGCCACGGCCTGCGTGATGATTGCGAAGTACACGCCGCCGACGCGGCGTTTGAACATGGCGTAACTGACGATCCAGGCCAGCGCCGTGGGCACTGCAATCACCGCAAACAGCGCGAATGGCAGCGACTTGAACGGAACCCACAAGGCCGGCAATTCGGTGAGCTGGTTCCAGTCCATGAAGTCTGGGATGCCCGGTGTCGATTGGATTTTGGTGGTGATCGGGTCAGACGCCTCGAGCTTCAGGAACATCGCCATCGCGTAACCGCCCAGGCCGAAGAACACCCCTTGGCCCAGGCTGAGCACTCCGCCGTAACCCCACACCATCACCAAGCCAATGGCGACAAAGGCGTAGGTCAGGTATTTGCCGACCAGGTTGAGGCGGAAGATGTCCAGTGCCAGTGGCAGCACCACCGCGAGCAGCACCACCAACACCAGCAGGCTGGCGAGCTGATAGCGTTTGATCAACTTCATCATGGAATCCATCAGCGGCGCACCTTGCTGGCAAACAGACCTTGCGGCCGGATCATCAAAATCAACACGATCAGTGACAGCGTGATCACTTTGGCCATGGAGCCGGCCATGAAAAATTCGGTGATGGACTGTGTCTGCGCGATGCCGAAGGCCGAGATCACGGTACCCAGCAAGCTGGCCGCGCCGCCGAAGGTGACGACCAAGAATGAGTCGACGATGTAGAGCTGGCCGGAGGTGGGGCCCGTCGAGCCGATGGTGGTGAACGCAGCCCCTGCCATGCCGGCAATTCCGCAGCCGATGGCAAATGTCAGGCGGTCGGTCTTTTGGGTGTCAATGCCAATTGCATTGGCCATGGAGCGGTTGGCCACGGTGGCCCGCACCCTCAAACCCCAACGGCTTTTGGTCATGGCGATCAGCACACCGCCCGTCACCAGCGTGGTCAGCCCGAGCACAAACATGCCGTTGATGGGGATGTCCAAACCGGGTGCAGGTGCCCAAGAGCCCAACAACCAGTCCGGCAGCGTCGGGCTGACTTCTTTTGGGCCGATGAAGGTGCGGAAAGATTGCTGCATCGCCAGGCTGATGCCCCAGGTGGCCAGCAGGGTGTCGAGCGGGCGTTTGTACAAATGGCGGATCAAGCCCCATTCCACCAACCATCCGGCCACAAACGCGACAAAAAAGGCCAAGACGATGGCCAGCGGAAAGTAAGCCGCAACCCATTTCGGCCCCAGGCCTGCGGCGAGTTGCGACGTCAAGTAGATGGTGTAGGCGCCGATCGTCATGAACTCGCCGTGCGCCATGTTGATGACACCCATCTGGCCAAAGATGATGGCCAGACCCAACCCCATCAGCAACAGCACGGCGAACAGGCTCAAGCCCGCGAAGCCCTGCATCAGTCCGATGTTCAGAATTTCAGAAAAGGTCATCACGTCACCCCGTAAGAATCACCGGCTCAGCACCGCATGGCTGGCACTTGCGGCCCATCGCCAAAAGCCCTGTCAGGAGAACACTGCGGACCGGGCTGTCCCGGTCCGTCGGTGTTGCCCCATGGGGGAAGCGGCCAGGGCCGCGGCTCCCTGAAGGAAGCGGCCAGGGCCGCTTCAGGAGTGTTTATTGATAACCCTTGGGGAACGGATCCGGCTTGATCAACTCGGGTGATTCGGCGACCACTTTGAAGGTGCCGTTCAATTGCCCTTGGGCAATGCGCGACTTGCTCCAGAGGTGGTGGTTCTTGTCGAGCTTCACGTAGCCTTCGGGCGCCGTCTTGAGTTCGATCGTGCCGGTTTCGGATGCGGCCACGACCTTGTCGACGTCGAAGCTCTTGGCCTTTTCCACAGCAGCCTTCCAGAGCCACGGGCCCAGGTAGCCGGCCTGCGTCACGTCGCCGATCACAGCGTCTTTGCCGTACTTGGCCTTGAAGGCAGCCACGAACTTCTTGTTGTTCTCGTTGTCGAGTGACTGGAAGTACTTCATCGACGAGTAGAAGCCCTGGAAGTTTTCACCGCCCACGCCGGTCATCTCGTCCTCGGTCACCGCCAGCGTCACCAGCAGCTGCTTGTCGCCGGTGATGCCGGCGGCCTTCAATGCCTTGTAGAACGCGACGTTGGAGCCACCCACCACTGCCGTGAAGATGCAGTCGGGCTTGGCCAGCTTGATCTTGTTCATCAGGCTGCCAAAGTTGGTGCTGCCCAGCGGGTAGTACTCCTCGCCGACCACCTTGCCGAGCTTGGCCACGCGCTCGATGTGCGCCCGTGCGATCTTCATGGAAGTGCGCGGCCAGATGTAGTCGGATCCCACGAAGAAGAAGGTCTTGGCCTTCTTCTCCTTCGAAGTCCAGTCCAGCGCGTACAGGATCTGCTGCGTGGCCTCCTGGCCGGTGTAGATCACGTTCTTGGACTGCTCCAGGCCTTCGTAAAAAGTGGGGTAGTACAGCAGGCCGTTTTCTTTTTCGAACACCGGCAACACAGCCTTGCGCGAGGCGCTGGTCCAGCAACCGAACACTGCGGCCACCTTGTCATTGACAAGCAGCTTTTTGCTCTTCTCTGCGAAGGTGGGCCAGTCGGAGGCACCGTCTTCCTTGATGACCTTGATTTTGCGGCCCAAGATACCGCCCATCGCGTTGATCTCGTCGATGGCCAGTTGTTCGGCTTGAATCGAGCCGGTCTCGCTGATGGCCATGGTGCCGGTGGACGAGTGCAACTGACCCACGGTGACTTCGGTGTCGGTGACGGCAAGCTTCGTCGTATTGACAGAGGCAGTGGGCTGCGCAAACACGAAGCCTGCGGCGCCGAACAGTGGCAGCGAGGCAGCGCCTTGCAGCAGTCGACGGCGGCTCGAATCCGGGGCGGCGGACGACGAAGGATCGTGATCGTGGCGGTCTTGTGACATGGGGGATGATTCTTTCCAGGCAGAGGTTGAAGAGCTGCGAAACCGATTGCCTTTGCTTTTCCGGGCTGTTGGGTCAACAGGTTCCGAAAGCGAGACGCTCGGGCTGGAGTGAATCTTCCTGCCGACCCCTGCGCTTCGCGAATACGTCAATCAACGTAGTGGCTTGTTGCAATTGCGTGAGCACACTGCGCTGCAAACGTCGAGTTACGGGTTACGGATTGCGGACCGCTGGCGGCGGGATCGCTTCTTGCGTTGTCCATGGCATTGCCTACTGCCAAGCACTGACGCGCGCCTCTTTTTGGTGCGCGGCCCTCCATGCTGACCTCGCCCCTCAAAATTTCGTCGCAAAGCACGCAGCCGCAAAAAGTCTTCCGCATCCGTCGCGACTACAACTCTTGGGTCGCCAACGAATCGATGGAGGATTACGCGCTGCGCTATACGCCGCGCAGCTTTCGCAAGTGGAGCGAATTCCGGATCGCCAACACCGCATTTGGTGCCACGTCGTTTCTGGTGCTCGAAGCCATTGGCGGCGCGATGGCGCTCGGCTACGGTTTCACCAACGCGCTGTGGGCCATCTTGGTGGTGGGCATCGTCACCTTTTTGACCGGCCTGCCGATCAGCTACTACGCGGCGAAGTACGGCGTTGACATGGACCTGCTCACGCGCGGCGCGGGCTTTGGGTACCTGGGCTCGACCATCACCTCGTTGGTGTACGCCAGTTTCACCTTCATCTTTTTCGCGCTGGAAGCGGCCATCCTCGCGCTGGCCTTGCAGCTGTATTTCGGCTGGCCCATTTCGGTGTGCTATCTGGTTTCGTCAATCGGCGTGATTCCGCTGGTGATGCACGGCATCACGCTGATTCAGCGCCTGCAGTGGTGGACGCAACCGGTGTGGATCATTGGCTTCGTGCTGCCGTATGTGGCGGTGTGGATCAAAAAACCCGATGCCTACTCCGACTTCACTTCGCTGATCGGCGCCACCTCGAACAGCAGCGGCTTTGATGCCCTCATGTTCGGCACCGCCGCAACCATCGCGTTCTCTTTGGTGGTGCAGATTGGCGAGCAGGTCGACTACCTGCGTTTCTTGCCCGAAAAGACGGCTGCCAACCGCGTGCGCTGGTGGGGAGCCGTGCTGGTCGCCGGGCCGGGCTGGATCGTGCCCGGCATGATCAAGATGGCGGGCGGCGCCTTCCTTGCGTTCCTGGCGTTGCAGCATGAAATCCCGGTGGCGCGCGCGTTGGAGCCGACGCAGATGTACCTGGCAGGCTATAGCTACGTGTTCGATTCACCGGCCTGGGTGCTGGCCGCCGCCACGCTGTTCGTGGTGGTGTCGCAGGTCAAGATCAACCTCACCAACGCCTACGCCGGCTCGCTGGCGTGGTCGAACTTTTTCGCGCGGCTCACTCACAGCCACCCGGGGCGGGTGGTCTGGCTGGTTTTCAATGTGCTGATCGCGGTTCTGCTGATGACGCTGGGCGTTTTTGGCGCGCTGGAAGGCGTGCTGGGGCTTTACAGCAACGTGGCCATCGCGTGGGTGGGCGCGCTGGTGGCCGACCTGGTCATCAACAAGCCGCTGGGCTGGAGCCCGAAGCACATCGAGTTCAAGCGCGCTTACCTGTACGACATCAACCCGGTGGGTCTGGGCGCCATGCTGATTGCAGCGGCGCTGGGCATGGCGGCGTACGCCGGCACCATGGGGCCTGTGGCCAAGGCGTTCGCGCCGTTCATCGCGCTGTTCACATCGATGGTGGTTTCGCCGCTGCTGGCTTGGTGGACGCGTGGCAAGTACTACGAAGCGCGGCCCAAGCTGGCCCCCTGGAAGCCGGGTGAACTGGTCAAGTGTTCGGTCTGCGAGAACGCGTTTGAATCAGAGGACATGGCGCAATGCCCTGCTTACGACGCGCCCATTTGTTCCTTGTGCTGCACGCTCGAATCGCGCTGCCACGACCGCTGCAAGACCGACTCGCGGGCCAGCGAACAAGTGCACGCGGCGCTTTCCACGGTGCTGCCGCCACGTCTGATTGCGCGGTTCAACTTCCGCGTGGCGCATTACCTGGTGGTCGCGTTGTCGCTGATGGCCTTGTTCGCGGTGATTCTGGGGCTGGTCTACCAGCAGCAGGCCATGCCTCACGGGGCCAGTCCGCTGGCAGGGAGCGACCTGCTGCGCGAACCTTTGCTCAAAGTGTTTGCGCTGCTTTCGCTGGCCGCCGCGGTGGGCGCGTGGTGGATGGTGCTGGGCAGCGAAAGCCGTCGCATGGCGGAGGAGGAATCAAACCGCCACAACGCCTTGCTGCAGCGCGAAATCGAAGCCCACCAGCGCACCGACATTGCGCTGCAGGCCGCAAAAGATCTGGCCGACGCTGCCAACTCTGCCAAGACGCGCTACGTCACCGGCATGACCCACGAACTGCGCACACCGCTGAACGGCATCCTCGGCTACGCGCAGATTTTGTTAAAGGACGATCAAATCCGTGGCGCGCAGCGCGCGGCCGTGGACACCATCCACCACAGCGGTGAGCATTTGCACGGCTTGATCGACGGCCTGCTCGACCTCGCGCGCATCGAGGCCGGCAAGCTGCGACTGGACCTAGCGCCGCTGCCGATGCGCGACTTTCTTGACGACGTGGTGCGCATGGTGGCGCCGCAGGCGGCGAGCAAGGGCCTCGCGTTCGAATTGCGCACGATGGGCCGGGTGCCGACCTACGTGCGCGCCGATGCGCGCCGCTTGCGCCAGATTCTCATCAACCTGCTGGGCAACGCGGTGCGTTTCACCGACCGAGGCAGCGTCACACTGCTGCTCGACCACACCCGCGAAGTGGCGCGATTCCACGTCATCGACACCGGCATCGGCATCGAGCCGCAAGACCTGGAGCGCATCTTTTTGCCGTTCGAGCGCGGCAGCGCAGGCCGACGCACGGGTGAGCCTGGCACCGGTTTGGGCCTGACGATCACGCACCTGTTGACGCAACTGATGGGCGGCGAACTGACGGTGCGCAGCGTGCCCGGCGAGGGCAGCACTTTCACAGCGCGCCTGTATCTCAGCGAGACCTCTGAGCCGGCTCGCACGCGCGATGCGCTGCACCGTCCGGTGAGCGGCTACATCGGCGAGCGGCGCACGCTGTTGGTCGTCGACGACCACCCGATACAGCGCCAGATGCTGGCCGGCATGCTGCTGCCGCTGGGCTTTCGCATCCGCGAGGCGGCCAGCGGGCGCGAGTGTGTCGAGAGCGTGCTGCAGTCGGTGCCCGACGCGCTGCTGCTCGACATTTCGATGGACGACATGAACGGCTGGGAAACGGCACGCAGCATCCGCGCGCACGGTATCTTGGACATGCCCATCGTCATGGTCTCGGCCAATGCCTTCGAAAACCAGGCCGACAAGGTCGCAGCGGCGGGCTGTCAGGGCTTTGTCGACAAGCCGGTGATCGAATCGGAGTTGCTCGCGGTGCTGCAGCGCCACCTTGAACTCGAATGGGTCGCCGAGCTTGCGGTGCCAATTTGGGCGCCGCCAGCGCCAGCGCCAGCGCCCGTTGGCACGGCCGCAGCGCTGCCGGCCGAGCAAGCACAGTCACTGTTGCGGTTGGCGCGACTCGGTCACGCTCAAGGCCTGCAGCGCGCGCTCGATGCGATTGCCATCGAGCACAGCGAATGCGTCGGCGAAGTTGTCGTGCTGCGCGCCATGGTGGCCCGCTTCGCTTGGGAGGATGTGATCGAGCGGCTCAGCGCGGCGTTCGATTTGAGTGATCGCGAATTCGAAAGTGGCAGTGGCAGTGGCAGTGGCAGTGGCAGTGGCCCCGACCGCGCGCAGGAGATGGCATCGTGAGCGACAACAACTTGATGGCGCAAACCAACGGCAGCGTCGTGCTGGTGGTCGACGACATGCCGCAGTCGCTGGGCGCGCTGTGCATCGAGCTCGACCGTGCGGGCTACACCGTGCTGGTGGCCGCCGACGGCGCGTCGGCCCTGACGCGGCTCGACCTGGTCAGCCCCGACGCCATCTTGCTGGACGCGCTGATGCCGGGCCTGGACGGTTTTGATTTGTGCCGCCGCATCAAGGCGAACCCGGCGTGGTCGCACATCCCGATTATTTTCATGACCGGCCTTTCAGAAACCAGCCACATCGTCCGCGGCTTCGACGCGGGTGGCGTTGACTACGTTGTCAAGCCGCTGCGCGCCGAAGAAGTGCTGGCACGCCTGGCCACCCATGTGCGCAATGCGCGCGCGGTGCGCATGGCGCGCGATGCGATCGACATCGGCGGTCACGGCGTGCTGATGATCGACGCGCGCCAGCGGCTGGCCTGGCGTTCGCCCCAGGCTCAGCAGTGGCTGGCCGAGTTTTTTGGCGCGCATGAAGACGCGGCCTGCATGTCGTGGTTGGCGCAGTGGGGCGCGCGCGGCGGAGAAACCGAAAAAACCGACGGAAGCGAAAAACCAGAAGAAGGCTTGTGCACGCTGACGCTGGCAGGGCGCACGCTCACGGCGCGCCGCCTGGGAAGCGCTGGTTTGGGCGAGGTGATGTGGCTGCTGGGGCTGCGCGCGGTCAATGCGCCGGCCGCGTCGCGTTTGGCGACCGCCTCATTGACCCAGCGCGAGACCGAGGTGTTGTCGTGGATCGCCAAGGGCAAGACCAACCGCGACGTGGGCGACATCCTCGGCGTGAGCCCGCGCACCGTGAACAAGCATCTGGAACATGTGTTTGAAAAGCTCGGCGTAGAGACCCGCGCTGCCGCAGCGGCGTTGGCCAGCCGGGAGTTGAACTGACGACGGCTTTTGCGCCGCTGCGCAGATGCCTTTCCAAGCCTTTCTTAATGTGCTGGCACTGCGCTTTCAAGTCGGTCAGGGCGTGGCCAATGCGTGATCGAGCTCAGCCGAACCAGTCTGCTTTGTTCCAGGCTTTTGCTGTGCGCCGTCGCCGGCGGGCGACGGCGAGCGGTACGCCGCCAGCACGGAGGCACTTTGGGCGTCGAGCACTTTCAGCGCATGCTCACGGCCTTGCTCGAGGATGTTCTCGAACTTGCTCCACTGCAGCATGCCGACGCGCTCCAGCGGCGGGTTGAAGTGCAGGTCGGTGAGGGCGCGCGCTTCGCTCTGCCGCGAGGTGCTGTACAGGATGGTGACGTTCATCAGGTAGGCCACCAGCGACGGGAAGCGGTACTTGCGATGCTGGCGCGGACGCAGACGGTCGCGCAGCAGCGCCCAACTGCCGGGCACCTCGTCGTGCTCGATGCGTTTGGGCTTGCGAAAGTTCAGGTCCACCCCGATGACCTTGCCCACGCCGCGCATGCCGCGCATCACGTCAACCGGGAAGTTGTTGAAGGTGCCGCCGTCGCACAGCAAGTCGCCGTTCAGCAGCACCGGCGGCAGCGCGCCGGGGATGGCAATGCTGGCCAGTATCGACTTCACCACGCTGCCGCTTTGAATCACCAGTTCAGTGGCCTGTGAGTAGTTGCTGGCCACGCAGTAGCAGCTTTTCCAGAGGTCTTCGATGTCGGGCTGGCAACCCAGCAGTTCGGTGCTGGCCGTCTCGATGATGCGGCGCAGGCGGCGGCCGCGGATCAACGACATCAGCGGGAGCAGGTTGAAGTCGCCGGTGGGGTTGATGCTGAAGGCGCGGCGCGCGATGCCGACGGCCTCGTCGAGCGGCCGGTCGCTGGCCAGCAGCACCGCCATGATGCTGCCGATGCTGGTGCCGCCGACACGGTCGATCTCGATGCCGCGCTGTTGCAAAGCCTGCGCAATGCCCAGGTGCGCCAGGCCACGCGCGCCGCCGCCGGCCAGCACCAGGCCCACGGCGGTTCGGTTCTGTATGCGTGCCAGCCGCTCCATGTCGCGCTGAAGGGCCGGGCGCACATGGATGTGGTCGGTCACCGGCCGCCGCGCCAGCCAAGCGCGCGTGCCCCGCGGGCAGTGCAGATCGGCAGGGTGCAGCAACACCAGAACCTCGGCCACTTCGAAGCGGCCGGGGCGGTGCAACAAGAATTGTGTTTCGCTGGCATGCAGCACCGGCGGCAGCGTGGCGTCTGCCAGCAGCAGCAACTCGTCGCAGCGGCGGGTGCAGCGCTGCGTCCACGCGGTGGGGCTGTCATCGGCGAGCAGCAGCACGCTGTCGTGTGTGGACTCCAACTCATCCAGGTAGAGGTCGATCTGGCGATTGGCCTGCGCGTCGTCGGCGGCACGGCGCGCAAGCCCAGGCTGCAGCAGCGCGCTTTCCAGACTGTCTGCGCTGACGACACAAACGCGGCCCGCCGGCAGGATGCGCTGCAGCTGGGCTGCCAGGCTGAGTGCGAAATCGGCGGCCTGCACGCCGGTGGTGATGGGCAGCAGCCCGAAGGTGACTGGCCGCGTCAGACCGCTTGGCGCGGATGCGGTTTGCATTCGCTTGATCAGCTGGCGCGTCATGGCGATGGAAATTTGCGCGCCCATTTCCAGCAGGCGCATGAACGCCGGCTTGTCCAGTCGCACCAGCACCGAGTCGCGCACCGCCACCACTGTGGCGGTTCGCGCGTCGTCGGTGTACAGCGCCATCTCACCCACCACGTGGCCACGCGACATCTCGCGCAGCAGGCGCTCGGTGTTGTCAGCGCCACGCTGGTAAGCACGCAGACGGCCGCTGATCACCATGTACATGCAGTCGCCGGCGTCGCCCTGCGCCATCAATGTGTGACCCGACTCCAGTCCCATCCACTGCAGTTCGTTGCGCAGCAGCGCCAAGGCTGCGGGATCCATGTCACCAAACAGGGCCTGCAGGTGCTGAGTCAGAATTTTTTCTTGGAATTGCGCAGGGTTGGTATGAAGCATGGCGGGCAATGTAGCCGAGGTCCTCACCTTCTACCTGCCTTGTCGCCGAGCATCACTGACGAAACGCAACGGTCGCCCGGGTGCTGTTGCGCGGGGGGCTGCTTGGGTAGCTGCTTGGGTAGCTGCTTGGGTAGATTAGCGCCTTCAGCACAGGCACCGGCTGGCCGGCGAGCGCGGCCCAGGCCGTCAGTTCGTCTTGCGTGACGTCCCAGTCTTTGCCGAACACCGCATTGCCGTTCAGGGCCATGAACAGCGCCACCTCGGCCGCCGGCGCGTGACCTGAATTGGCCAGCGCCATGAAGCGGCCGTAGGCCTCTGGGAAGCGCCCTTGCTGGAACGAGGTCACGGCGACGGCGTGCAGCTTCCCCAGCGGGGACGTTGACGTGGACGAGAACGTGGACGACGGCAGCGTCGACCGCAAGGGCGCGGCTTGGGCCTGAGCAGCGGGCGCGAAGCACGCCCCTGCCAGCGCGACCGCAGAAACAGCAACGAAGGCGAACAAGGCAGTGCGACGGCTCATGTGGGATCTCCTGAAACGGTCTGCGAGGGCCAACCGATGCGCAGATGTTCGCGCTGCGCGACCGACCGGGCGCAGCCTCGTTCAATACTGACCGACCAGCTGCGCGTTTACAGTCGCAGCCGTCGTTCGCAGTCGGGTCAGAAGTCTTAAAAGACGTTGGCGAAAGCGCCCGGAACGCAGTCACGGAAAAGCGTCAAGAAAACGCGTCAGGGAAAAGGTCAAGGGAAAAAGGTCAGGGAGAAGGCATGTTGGAAGAAGCGAGGTCAGAAACGTCCATCGACATCCTGGCTGAATTGGCGCGGCTCGGGGAGACGCGCACTTGGGAAGCAGGCAGCACGGTGGTGACCGAGGGTGATGCCGCCGACTGCATGTACCTCATCCATGAAGGCGAGTTGCGTGCGTTCGTGGCGGGTGACGGCGGGCGTGTGGTCGAGCTCAACACGCTCGGCGCGGGTGAGTTGTTTGGCGAGCTGATGCTCAGCGGTGAACCCCGCGCCGCCAGCGTGCAGGTCACTACGCGGGCGCGGTTGACGCGGGTGACGCGGGCTGAGGCCGAGCGCGTGCTGGCGCAGCGCCCCGAGCTGGCGTTCCAGTTGATCCAGCGCCTGGTGCAGCGCGTGCGCACGCTCACCCGCACCGTGGGTCGGCTCGCGTCGGTGGATGTTTACGGCAGGCTGGTCGGTTTGTTCGATGCCTTGGCCATCGACGACAAGGGTCTGCGCGTGGTGCCCGGGCCGCTGAGCCAGCAGCGCATTGCCGAGCGCGTGGGCGCCTCGAAAGCAATGGTCAACAAGCTGCTGACCGACCTGGCCAAGGGTGGCTACATCGAGGTCTCGCGCGAGCGCATCGTGCTGCTGAAGAAGTTGCCACCGCGCTGGTAGCAAATCGGCGTTTTGGTTGCCGGCTTGGCCGGCTTCCTTGGCCTTGCGATGCAGCTTGGCCGTCTGAACGGTAGGTCTGCGCTACTTTTGGTAGCGCACGACGCCGTCCCACTCCGACAGCTGCTTCGGGTCTTCCAGGTGCGTGCACTGCGCCAGCAACCAGCGCGCGCGGGCATCGTCAGCCCAGGCGAGCGCAGTGACTTCCGCTTGGAGCGCGCGCAGATCGGCTGCATCGCGCAGCCCTTCCAGCCTGCGCAAAAGGATTTCCCACTGCGCTGCATGGCTGGCAGACGCCAGGCTTCGCGATGGGTCAATCACCTCGTACACATTGACCAGGCTTTCCATGCCGGCCAAGGCCACCCGGGCGGCGCGAACAAACGGCGTGCGCGTCGCGTCCAGCTGCTGGGCCACCTCTTCAGTAATCAGCAGCGCAGCGTCCAGTCGGTCGGGCTTGGTGAGCGCCTCCACACGCGACGCACAGTTCACCGAGGTTCCCAGCAAGCCGTATTTGAAATGCCGGCTCGATGTCATCGAACCGGCCAGCACCTGACCCTTGGCAATGGCGATGCCGCATACCGGACCGGACGGCGACGTCAACGACCGCAGCGGTGTCGACTTCATCTGCTCAAGGATGCGCAGCGCGCAGTCCACGGCCAGCCGCACTTGGTCGGGTTGTTCGAACGGCACCCCCCAGGCGGCGAAACAACCGTCGCCTTGGTAGTCAATCACCGTGCCTTCGTGCGCAAAGACTTCCCTCGACACGACGTCCATCGTGTGACGCAGTTCTTTTTGCCACCGAAGCAGGTCGGTCGCGGCGGCCTCGGTGGACAAGCAGAAGCCGCGCAGATCGAAGATCAGGCTGGTCGCTTCCATGATGCGGGGGTCGCCTTCGGCGCTTGAGCGACCGCCGGGGCGCATCAGCAGATCGACCACCTTGGGCGAAAAGTACTGGGTTAAATGCGCTTGCCTCTGGGTCAGCAGATGCTGGCGCGTGAGGGTGCTGACCAGGCTCAGGTAGCCGGCGGCCATGTCGGTGCTGTTGGGCAGCGTGCGCTCGCCCAGCACATAAATCACGATGGGCTCGCCGTTGTGGCCGCGCTCGATCAGGCAGGCGCCCACGGTTCGTGTCGTGACGTGCACGGTGGCGTCGATTTCGCTGGCGCTGGCGTGGTTGAAAAAAGCCACCGAGCCGTCAAGCTGAAGGGCGCCGCCTATGACTTTGCGACTCAGCACCGGCGCGCCTTCGCCGTTCAGCGAATACGTGGCGAGCATGCGCGACGAGCCCATGTTTTCAGGGTGCGCTTCCACCACATAGGCCGAACTGACGACGGGCGACAGCACCTGCACCAAAAAAGCGCATGCCTTGTGCAGCACCTCGCCTTCGGTGTGCGCCTCGCCGAACAAGCGAGGCAGCTCCAGCGCCGACTTCAGGATCAATTGCGGGTCGAGGCTTGCGAAGTTGACCGCCGTCAGCTGGACGTCGGTGGCCAGCGTCTGTTCGATCTGGCCGCCGAGTTCTTGCACCTTCAGTCGCAGCGGCCCGACCCGCAACTCGTCGTACAGGCGCAGCGCGCAGCGCTGGCCGTGCCCGAGCCTCATGCCGTTGACCAGGGTTCCGACCTTGCTCTGATCCTCCAGCACCCAGCCTTGTGCGGTGGGCAGCAGCTGGGCGTGCAGCCGAGACACGCCGCCTTGGTCCGCGTCGATCTGGATGTGGCAGCCCGATGACCGCCCGATCGTCACGGCTTCGCCGGTGCAAAAGCTCAATTGCTTGACGGCACCCGCGGCAGTGGACTCGAGGGTCAGGCGCACGGCACGTTTCTCGCACACACCAACGCGTTCAAACGCGGGAAGGTAAAAGCACACGCACCCGCACCCGCACACGCACACGCACACGCACACGCACACGCACACGCACACGCAGACTCGCCCTCAAACGCAAGCGCTGAGGACCAAAGCGAAGCGGCGGCGAAGGCTGTTTTTCGGTAACGAACGGTCTTGATGCGCATCGATAATGTTCGTTCATTTAACGGTCGTCCAAAACGCGTCATGTCACAAAAAGATGTTGGACCACCTTCGCCCGACCTGACGGTAGACGGTCGCGACGGCTCATTCTTGGCCATGCTTCAGCAGGCCTCGCCGGTTCTGGGAACGCAGGCGCTCGAGGCGGGCTTTCGACCGCTGCC
>JBBRGA010000077.1:0-16536 GCA_038241115.1 Burkholderiales bacterium
CACGCCGTCGCATTGCGCGCGCTGCTGCGTGAGCTGGCTGTTGCCCTGCGCGGCGCTGGCGCGGCTGAGTGCGGCTTGGGCGGGTCCGCTGAAGCCGGCTTTCGCGGTGAGGTCGGTCAGGCGCGCGGTCTCGGCGCGCGATGTGGCGTCGAGCTGCACTTGCGCCAGTGTGGCTTCGCAGGCACGCAGCAGGGTGTACTGCGTGGCCACCTCGGCCGCCACCGACACGCGGGCGTCGTGCCACAGCATTTCGCTGCCGCTGAGGCGCGCCTGAGCGGCGTCGCGGCCGGCGGCGGCGCCACCGAACACGTCCAGTTCCCAAGCGGCATTCAAACCGACGCCCACAGAGGTCACTGGTGAATTGGTCAGTGACGCCGCGCCTCCCGCAGCGCGCAGCGCGCTGCCCAGCGCCGCCACCGAAGGGCCCAGCGCCGCACCGGCCGCCACACGCGTGGCGCGCGCTTGCTCGATGCGCGATTTGGCAGCCGACACCGAGGGACTTGCTTGCTGCGCCGCCGCAATCAAGTCCAGCAGCGCCTGGTCGTTGAACTGTGACCACCACTGCGTCAGGTCGGTTGTGCTGCCCTGGTGGGGCGCCGGTGCTTGCCATGCGGCAGGTCCCGCGGCAAGCGGTACGGCCGCTGTTGAAGTGGCCGCGGGAATTTGAATTGATGCGCAGCCCGTGGCCGCCAGCACGGCGAGGAACACAGTTGCGTGCAGCGCTGTGCGTGTCAAGGGGTGCAGGACCACGCGGTGTTGGATTTTCATTTTTCGTCTTTCACGGCTTCACGGCTACACGGCGAGCGGCGTCTGCCGCGACCATGGCTTCGGCGTACATCGTGAGCCTGTCGGCCCAGCGGTCGAGTGATCTGGGTTTGGTGTGCAGTTGCGGCGCCACGGCGTCGGTCACGTCCCGCCCCACGTGCAAATGCACCCCCAGGGCGGCGATGCAAACCGCCAGGCGCTGCACCTCGTCGTCGGGCCGCCTCAGCCGCAAGTGGCGGCACAACACCCGCACCAGCGCGTCGTGCATGGGCTTGATGCCCTGGTTGATTTCCTCGGCCCACAGGCCGGTGGGTTCGAGCAGTTCGCGCATGTGCAGCTTGACGCATTGCTCCATCAACACACCGTGTTTCAGCGGTTCGACAAAGCCGCCGAAAAAACCGCGCAGGGCTTGGTTCAGGCTGAGGTTCGCACCCACGTAGCGCGCCATGTCTTCTTCTGAATTGCCATGCAGCTCGTTGAAAGCTGCGCGGTACAGGCCGGCCTTGTCGCCGAAGTAGTAGCTGATGGCGGCCAGGTTGGTGCCGGCGGCTTCCGCCAGCTGGCGAGTGGAAGTTTTGGCGTAACCGTGCTCGGCAAACAAGGCCAAGGCACTGTGCAGCAGGCGCTCGCGCGACTGTTCGCCGTCGCTGCGAGCGACCTTGTGAAGGCTGGATGACGCCGTTTTCATGCCGCGCACTGTAGCAGCAACAGCATCAATTAAATCAATCGATTGATTGAGTTAAGCCGCGCGTGACCGGTTCGGACGCGCCCGCTGAAGCGGCCCAAGACGAACCCCCCGAAGCGCCACGCTGCATGGTCGACACGCGTCGCCTGCTGCCTGCCGCCCGCCCCCCGCGCCTCTTGCCTCTCGCCTCTCGCCTCTCGCCTCTCGCCTCTCGCCTACCGCTCGCCTTTGCGATAAGGCTTCATCAGCGCCTGCGGATACGCCGCACGCCGCGCCACCAACACCAGCGCGACAATGGACAACACATAAGGCAGCATCAAATACACCTGGTACGGGACATTGATGCCAAGCAAAGGCTCGCCCGACTGCTGAAGGCGCAGTTGCAAGGCATCGAACAGGGCAAACAGCAGCGCCCCCAACAAAGCCTTGCCCGGCCGCCACGACGCAAACACCACCAGCGCCACACACACCCAGCCGCGGCCGTTGACCATGTTGAAGTAAAAAGCGTTGAACGCTGCGAGGGTGAGGAAAGAGCCGGCCACACCCATCAAGGCCGAGCCCGCCGCAATGGCGCCGATGCGCACCGCCGCCACCGAGATGCCCTGCCCTTCGGCCGCGGCCGGGTTCTCGCCGACCATGCGCACCGCCAAGCCCAGCGGCGTTCGGTACAGCACGTAGGCAGTGGCGGGCACCAAGCCCAGCGCCAGCAGCGTCAACGGCGTTTGCGCCGACAGCACCGGCAGCGGCAACCACGTCATCGGCTCAAACGCCTGGACCGTCGGCGGGCTGCTGACCTTGGGAAAGCTCACGCGGTAGGCGTAGCTGGCCAGGCTGGTGGCCAGCAGCGTGATGCCCAAACCCGACACGTGTTGGGACAGTGCCAGGCTCACGGTCAACCAGCCGTGCAGAAGGCCCAGCAGTGCCCCCACCGTGGCTGCCACACCCACACCCATCCATAGATTGCCACCTTGGTACACCGTGAGCCAACCGGTGAACGCGCCGGCGACCATGATGCCTTCGATGCCCAGATTCAGCACGCCCGCGCGCTCGCACAACAGCACGCCCAGCGTGCCCAGAATCAGCGGGGTGGCAATGCGCAGCACCGCCACCCAAAACGGCACGCTCAGCAGCAAGTCGAAAGTTTCAGCGAGCAAGCGCCTCACCCTTGACAGGCTTGCTGAACACCACGCGGTAGTTGGCCATCAGGCTTGCCACCAGCATGCTCAGCAGCGACACCGCGACGATCACATCGGCAATGTAGGTGGGCACATTCACCGCGCGGCTCATGCTGTCTGCGCCGACCAGAATTCCCGCCACAAACACCGCCGCGGCCACCACACCCAAAGGGTTCAGCGCCGCCAGCATGGCAATCACGATGCCGCTGTAGCCGTAGCCTGGTGACATGTCCAGCGTCACGTAGCCTGTGCGGCCGGCCACCTCGATGGCGCCTGCCAGCCCCGCCACCGCGCCGGAGAGCAGGGCCACTTTCACATTCACCCAGTCCACCGGCATGCCTGCAAACTGGGCTGCTCGGGCATTCGCACCGACGGCTCTGATCTCGAACCCCAAGCTCGTGAAGCGCAGCAGCCCCCACAACGCCACCGCCAAAAACAGCGCCCACAGCAGCCCGGTGTGAACGCGCGTGCGCTCGATCAGCTTGGTCAAATGCAGGGCGTCGGGCAAGGCCACGCTTTGCGGCCAGCCCATCCCGGCCGGGTCTTTCATGGGACCGTCGAGCATCATCGACACGAACAGCAGCGCGATGAAGTTGAGCAGCAACGTCGTCACGACTTCGTCCACGCCGAGGCGGCTTTTGAGCAGCGCCGGGACGAGCAAAAGGGCCGCACCCGCCGTGGCGGCTGCCAACATCATCAGCGCGAAAGCCAGCGCGGGCGAGCCGTCCAGCGCCGCATGACTGCCCACCGCCACTGCCGCCAGCGCGCCCATGTAGAGCTGCCCTTCCGCACCGATGTTGAAGAGCCGTGCTTTGAAGGCCACGGCGGCAGCCAAGCCAGTAAGGATCAGCGGTGTCGCCCGCGTCAGCGTTTCGCTCCACGCAAATCGCGAACCAAAACCGCCTTCCAGCAGCAGCGCGTAAGCACGCCCCACGGGTGCTCCGGCCCACGCCACCAAGGCCGACGTGATCAGCAAGGTGAACGCCACCGCCACAAACGGCGCGCCGAATTGCAGGGCCCGTGACGGCAGCGCGCGGCGTTCAATGTGCATGCGGATGCCCCGCGGGCTGTGGGGGAACAGGCGTGTGATCACCGGCCATGGCCAAACCAAGCGCGCTCGAGCTCCATTCGCCGGTGGGCAGCGCGTCGGTGAGGTGGCCGTTGTGCATCACGGCCACGCGGTCGGCCAAGGCAAAAACTTCATCGAGGTCCTCTGAGATCAACAGCACGGCCGAACCCTGCGCGCAGGCGTTCAGAAGTTGCTGGTGCACGAAAGCCACAGCGCCGACGTCCAAGCCCCAGGTGGGTTGGTCGGCGACGATCAGGCACGGAGCCGGAGCAGGAGCCCCGTCACCAGACAGCGCGCGCCCCAAGATCAACTTTTGCATGTTGCCGCCCGACAGCAAACGCGTCGGGGTCGCCAGGCCTTGCGCTGCGGTTCCGCGCACATCGAAGCGTTCAATCACATCGCGCGCATGCGACTGAGCGGCCTTGCGCCGGGTCAGGCCGAAGCGCGCAAAAGCGGGCGTGGCGTAGCGCTCGAGCACCGCGTTTTCCCACACCGCCATGTCGCCCACCGCGCCCACTGCGTGGCGGTCTTCGGGAATGCGCGCCACGCCCGCCTGGACCCAGGCCTGAGGCCGCGCCGGCATGGCTTTGCCGTTCAGCTCAACGGTGCCTTCAGTCGCTGCGCGCAGGCCGAACAACAACTCGGCCAACGCTTGCTGGCCGTTGCCCGCCACACCCGCAATCGCCACCACTTCACCGGCGTACAACCTCAAGCTCGCGCGCTTCAGCACGGCCGGGTGAGTGCTCACGTTGCTCACGGCGCACACCAGCGCGCGGGGTGCTTTTTTACCGTCGCGAGCCGGGCGTGTGGCGGGTGTGATTTCGCGGCAGACCATCAACTCGGCCAACGACGCCCGGCTCGCGCCCGCTGCAGCCACCGCGGCCACCAATTTGCCGCCGCGCAACACCGCGACGCGGTCAGACGCGCGCAGCACCTCGTCCAGTCGGTGGCTGATGAAGATCACGCTCAGGCCCTGCGCCACCAGTTGCTTCAAGGTGGCGAACAAAGACTCCGCCTCGCGGGGCGTGAGCACGGCGGTGGGTTCGTCCAGGATCAAGATTTTTGCGCCTGCGCCTGCGTGTGCGCCTGCCCTTGCACCTGCCCGTTCCCGTGCACCCGAAGTGGCCTGTTGCTTTGGATCTGGCGGACCCGAGCCGCGGGGCATCAACGCTTTCAGTATCTCCACGCGCTGGCGCTCACCCACCGACAGGTTGGCCACCAAGGCATCCGGGTCGATTTGCAAGCCGTAGCGTTGTGCGGTCTCGAGCAAAGCGCGCCGTGCCCGCGCGCGCCGCGAAAAAAGTTGCCACAGCGGCTCGGTGCCGAGCATCACGTTGTCCAGCACGCTGAGGTTGTCTGCCAGTGTGAAGTGCTGGTGCACCATGGCAATGCCCGCTGTCAGCGCGGCGCGGGTGTTGCCCGGTGGCAGCGCGCGGCCGCCCACTTCGACGCTGCCTTCATCGGCCCGGTAGTGACCGAACAAAATAGACACCAAGGTGCTCTTGCCGGCGCCGTTTTCACCCAACAGCGCCAGCACTTCGCCGGGAGCCACGTCCAGCGAGACCGAGTCGACGGCCACCAAGCTGCCAAAGCGCTTGGTGATGCGCCTCAGCCTGAGCGCCGGCACAGCCTCTGAGTGGACGCTCAAGAGTCGCGTCCTTTGCAGTTCGTGTGCCGGCTCATCAGGCGCTCACTGGTTGTCTACCTTGCGTTCACTTCACCACCGCCTTGGGCTGGCTGTCATCGATCTTCACTGTGAACTGACCGGCCAATATGGCTTTTTGCTTGGCCAGCATTTTCGCCACCACCTCGGGCGGAACCTTTTTCTCAAATGTGCCCAGCGGCGCGAGTTCGCTGCCCTTGTGTTTCATCATCGAGTACTCGCCGTATTCCTTGGCCTCGAACTTGGCGGCCTTCACCGCTTTGATGGCCAACTCGATGGTGGGCTCCATGTTCCACAGCGCTGACGCCACCACCGTGTCGGGGTATTTGTCCTGGGTGTTGATCACGTTGCCGATGGCCAGCTTGCCTTTTTCTTTGGCGGCATCACTGACGCCAAAACGCTCGGCGTACAAAACATCAGCGCCCTTGTCGATCATCGCGAACGCGGCTTCCTTGGCCTTCGGTGGGTCGAACCAGCTGTTGATGAAACTCACCGTGAATTCGACCTTGGGGTTCGACTCTTTGGCGCCCGCCATGAAGGCGTTCATCAGGCGGTTCACTTCAGGAATCGGGAAGCCGCCGACCATGCCAATTTTGTTGCTCTTGGTCATGCCGCCGGCGATCATGCCGCTGAGGTACGCGGGCTCCTGGATGTAGTTGTCGAACACGCCGAAGTTGGGTGCCTGCGGCTTGCCGCCCGAGCCCATCAAGAAGTTGACCTTGGGGTAGTCCTTGGCCACTTTGCGGGCGGCGGCTTCCACCGCAAACGATTCGCCCACGATCAGCGTGTGGCCGCCTTCGGCGTAGCCGCGCATCACCCGCTCGTAGTCGGCGTTGGTGACGTTTTCCGAGAACACATATTCAATGTCGCCGCGTGCCACAGCGGCTTTCAAAGCCTTGTCGATGCGACTGACCCACTGCTGCTCCACCGGCACGGTGTAGATGGCAGCAACTTTCAATTTGGCTTGGGCCCAAGCCGCGGGCGCGGCGCCAAGGCTCAAGACCAACGTGGTGGCGGTGGCCACCGAACTCATCAGGGCGCGACGGGAAATTTGCATGGCGAATGTCCTTGGTTAGGGGGATGGGTGCAGATGCGGAAGTGATCGCGCCGTCCATTAAGCAAGAGTCGTTCCGCTTTCGCAATGGGGGCTGCCCTGACGCGCCTGATGCGCCTGAATATTGCGTGCAGCACAGTCGCCTGCGATCAGCCGCTGCCGCTGGCGGGGCAGGCAAAAACTACAATGCATTTCCGACCCGCCGCTGAGCGCGCGATGCGCGAAAACGACATGACCCTGACCACCCTCACCGCCTTGTCGCCCCTGGACGGCCGCTACGCCTCCCGCATGGGCGCGCTGCGACCGCTGCTCAGCGAGTTCGGCTTGATGCACCGCCGCGTGCAAGTCGAGGTGGAATGGTTTGTGGCCTTGTCAGACGCCGGCATGGCGCAGTTCAAGCCGCTGAGCGAGGCGGCGCGCGGCTTGCTGCGCAGCCTGGTGACGCGGTTTTCTGAAGCCGACGCGCAGGCCATCAAAGACATCGAGCGCGTCACCAACCACGACGTGAAGGCGGTTGAAAACTGGCTCAAGGTGCGCTTTGAAGCCAATGCCGAACTGCACGCTGCCGGCGAATTCGTGCACTTCGCCTGCACCAGCGAAGACATCAACAGCACCAGCCACGCCCTGATGTTGCAAGCCACGCGGGTCGAAGTGCTGCTGCCGTCGCTGGACGCCATCGTTGCCTCACTCGCCGAGATGGCTCAGCGCCTGGCGCATGTGCCAATGCTCAGCCGCACCCACGGCCAAACCGCCACGCCCACCACCGTGGGCAAAGAAGTCGCCAACGTCGTGGCGCGTTTGCAGGGCGCGCGCCGGCGCATCGCCGACGTGAAACTGCTGGCCAAAATGAACGGCGCGGTCGGCAACTACAACGCCCACCTGGCGGCCTGCCCCGAGATCGATTGGGAGGCTTTCAGCCGCCGCGTGGTGGAGCAGCAACTCGGCCTGGGCTTCAACGCCTACACCACGCAGATCGAGCCGCACGACTGCATCGCCGAGCTGTTTGATGCGGTCACCCGCGCCAATACCGTCTTGATCGACTGGTCGCGCGATGTCTGGACCTACATCAGCCTGGGTTACTTCAAGCAGCGCTTGAAGGAAGGCGAAATTGGCTCCAGCACCATGCCGCACAAGGTCAACCCCATCGACTTTGAAAACGCCGAAGGCAACTTCGGTCTGGCCAACGCGCTTCTCACCCACATGAGCCAGAAGCTGCCGCTCAGCCGTATGCAGCGTGACCTCACCGACAGCACCGTGCTGCGCAACATGGGCGTGGCGCTGGGCTATGCGCTGATCGGCTACGACAGTTTGCTGCGTGGCTTGGGCAAGCTGGAGGTCAACGAAGCGGCGCTGGCGCGTGACCTGGACCAAGCGTGGGAGGTGATGGCCGAGCCGGTGCAAACGGTGATGCGTCGCCACGGCTTGCCCAACCCTTACGGCCGCTTGAAGGAGCTCACGCGCGGCAAAGCCATCACCCGCGAAGCGATTCAAACCTTCATTCAAAGCCTTGAAATCCCAGCCGAAGAGCGTGAGCGCCTGCTCGCCATGACGCCGGGCAGCTACACCGGCAAAGCGGCCGAACTGGCGATGCGCGTGGGCGGCGGTGGTGGCGGCAGCGCAACCCCGCTGAACGCAACCGGCGCAGCGATCGCCAAATGAAATTCACCGACCACTTGCGCCTGGCCGAGCGCAGCAACCAGTCCATGTTGTGTGTCGGCCTGGACCCCGATCCGGCCAAATTTCCTGGCGACTGGCGCGGTGATGCGAGGCGAATCTTTGAGTTTTGCGCCGCCATCGTCGACGCCACCCGCGATGCGGTGATTGCCTTCAAGCCGCAAATTGCCTACTTCGCCGCGCACCGCGCCGAAGACCAACTCGAAGCCCTCATCCACCACATCCACAGCGTGGCACCCGACGTGCCGGTGATCCTCGACGCCAAGCGCGGCGACATCGGCAGCACCGCCGAGCAATACGCTGCGGAAGCGTTTGAGCGCTACCGTGCCGACGCGTTGACCTTGTCGCCCTTTATGGGCTTTGATTCGATCGAGCCTTATCTGCGCTATAGCGACAAGGGTTTGATCTTGCTGTGCCGCACGTCCAACCCCGGAGGTGCCGACTTGCAAGCGCAAATTCTGGCGTCTGGCGAGCTGATGTTCGAGCACATTGCGCGTTTGGCCCAGGGCCGCTGGAACACCACCGGACAACTGGGGCTGGTCGTGGGAGCCACCTTTCCCGGCGAGATCGAACGGGTGCGCGCACTGGCACCGACGCTGCCGCTGCTCATTCCGGGGCTCGGCGCGCAGGGCGGTGACGCAGCCGCCACCGTGCGCGCGGGTTGGCGCGGTTCGGTGGGCAGCTCGCTCGGCACCGCGTCGCCGGCCGCAGCAGGGACGACCACCGGCCCCATCATCGTCAGCTCGTCTCGGGCGGTGCTTTATGCATCGAGCGGCGCCGACTTTGCCGAAGCCGCCAGAGCAGAGGCTTTGCGGGCTCGCGACGAGTTGAACCGCGCTCAAAACCAATAGAAGTCTGCAGTCCGCAATTACGGCGCCGGCAGTTGTGCCAACCGGGCATAGGCACATAAAGTCACACTTCGGCGCGGCAATCGTCGATCGTTGGCTCAGTGAATGCGCTGTGAGGCCGAAAACGACCGTTCCACAGCGCGTTTGTTGAATTAAATTCTTTTGAACACTGCATCTTTCATTCCCGCATCAATCACGGCACGCAGCCAAGAAATCGACTTGGCGATGACGCGCCGGTTTTTCCTTGTCGGTGCGGTCACGTGTTTGATGGGAAGCTTCTTGATCGGCTGGCAAAAAACGCCCAATGAGTCGAGCCAGGTCGAACTCGCATTGATCGCGGCATGTCTTGCCATGGCGGCGATTTTTGGTTTGGCATGGTGGAAGGCGCGGGTCTTGCCTCGTCGGCTGGCGGTGCTGGGTCTGGGTTGGGCTTGCTGTGGCCTCATCACACTGATGGCCGTCGGTTTGGGCCACAGTTTGTACTCCACATACCTGGGATTTTTTGCGATCTTGGTGTGCGCTGTCACCGTGCTCATTGGTCGAGGCCATGGCGCCATCATGCTGGCCAGCTGTTTTGGTGTGGTGTTTGGCTTGCTGTGGGCCGAACAAGCCGGGCATCTGAACGGCGTGGTCGCGGCGGCAACTCAGAATTTGTGGGCTCGGGTATTCGGCCTGCTGCTGCTGATCGGTGGGGGTTGGGCCATCGGATTGGTTCTTGTGCGCCTGGCCAGCGACTCTTTGGGCGAAGTGGCCGAGCGTGAACGCCGCTTCAGCGCGCTGCTGCGCATCGGTGTGGATTGGTACTGGGAGATGGACGCCGAATTTCGCTTCGTGCGCGTTTCCGACAATCCGGACAGCGGTTCCCACATCAACAGCGAAGAGCGCCTCGGCCTGACGCCTTGGGAGATTCCGGGCATCGGCATGACCGAGGTTGAAATGGCCGCCCACCGCGCTGACTTGCAAGCGCATCTGCCGTTCAGCGGCACCTTGGCGCGCCGCCGCGACGCCGCCGGAGCGATGCGCTACCTGAGCATCAGCGGCGAGCCTAAATACGACAGTCGAGGTGACTTCGCGGGTTACTGGGGCGTGGGTCGTGAGGTCACCAACGAGGTGGCGGCACAGCATGCGCACGCCGCCAGCGAAACCCGCTATAGCGAATTGTTCGAGCGCTCGCCTTCGGCGCTGTTGCTCGACCGTGGCGGCATCGTGTTCGATGCGAATGGCGCCGCCGCACGCATGTTCGGTTTTGCCAGCAGCCAGGCCATGGTCGGCTTCAACGTGGCCGAGCTGTACGTCAACACCGACTCTGATGGCGTCGACGCAGTGGGGCACATGCGCGACCGCCTGGAGCAGCTTGAAACTTTGCCGGTCGGCGAAGGCGTGCCCATTGCCGACTTCAAACTGCAGGCCGTCAACGGCCGCCGTTTGAATGTGCAGGTCACCGGCGTTCGGGTGGACACCTCTGACGGCCCGGCCACGTTGTCGATCTTTTTTGACATCACCTCGCGCATCGACGCCGAAGCAGCGCTGCGCCGTTCTGAGGCCATGCTGTCGCACCTGTTTGCCAGCAGTGCCGACGGCATCGCCTTGACCGAGCTGAGCACCGGCCGCTACACCCTGGTGAACGACAGCTTCTTGCGCTTGACCGGTTACAGCCGCGCCGAGTTGATCGGCCGCACCTCTTTTGAAATCGGCATCTGGGGCGATTTGAGCGACCGAAGTGCCATCGTCGAAAGTGTGCAGGCCGGAGGCCGGGTGAGCGGCCGCGCCGTACTGCTGCGCAACAAGGCCCAGCGCTTATTTCCCACGCTGATTTCTGCCGCGCGCTTCGAGATGAACGGCCAGCGCTACAGCGGCTTCACCGTGCGCGACATGTCAGAGATCGAGCAAGTGCGTTTGGAACAAGGCGCGATTTTCCAAAACGCCTCGGTGGGTATTGCGCTGACGCGTGACCGCCGCATCGTGCAGGCCAATGCGCTGATCGAACGCATGTTCGGATGGCGCCCGGGACAGTTGGCCGGCCAAGTGGCCAGCGTGGTGTGGGCCCACCACGCCGAGTTGAGCCAGCTGCTTGAAAACAACAGCGCCGCCGTGCCGCAGCCGATGGTCGAGCGCGAGATGCGTCGCCGCGATGGCAGCCTGTTCTGGTGCCGTGTGCGCGCCCAAATGGTCAACCCCAACGACCCCAGCCAAGGCGGCACGATTTGGGTGTTTGAAGACATTTCCGAAGAACGCGCCACTGCGCTCCAACTGTCGCTGGCGCTGGACGCCGCCGAAGCCGCCAGTCGTGCCAAGAGCGCCTTCCTGGCCAACACCAGTCACGAAATTCGCACCCCCCTGAACGGTCTGCTCGGGCTGGCCCGTCTGGCGATGCGCAGCGGTTTGGATTCAGATCGTCGCCAGCAGTATTTGGCGCAGATTTTCGAGAGCGCCCAGAGCCTGTCGGGAATCATGACCGACGTGCTGGATTTGTCGAAAATCGAGGCCGGAAAATTCAGCCTGGAGGCCGTGGCGTTTTCGCCGCGCGATGTTCTGAGCGCGGTGCACAGCGCTTACGTTGCGCTGGCCGAGGCCAAAGGCTTGAGTCTGAGTTTGGGCATCGCCGACAACGTGCCTGCGTGTGTGCTCGGTGACCCGGTTCGGGTGCGTCAAATACTCAGCAACTTCACCACCAACGCCCTCAAATTCACTGCAAGCGGCAGTGTGCGAATTGCCGCCGAAGCCGCCACCGACACCCTTCTGCGCTTCAGCGTGGTCGACACCGGCGTGGGCATCGCCGCCGACACGCAGGCGCGCTTGTTCGCTCCCTTCACTCAGGCCGACACTTCCACCACGCGCCGTTACGGCGGCACCGGCTTGGGTTTGTCTATTTGCCGCGAGTTGGCCGCCTTGATGGGCGGCGAGGTGGGCGTGGACAGCCGATTGGGCTACGGCAGCACCTTTTGGGCCGACTTGCCTTTGCAGGCGGTTGACGCCACCGAGCCGTTGGCCGACACGTCTTGGGACGTGTCCGACCACTTGCAGGGCGCGCATGTTTTGGTGGTGGAAGACAACCCCGTCAACATGCTGATCGTCGTGGCCATGCTGGAACAGTGGGGCGTTCAGGTGGGCCAGGTCACCGACGGCAGTTTGGCGCTTCACGCCGTGGAGCAGGCCGTGCGCGAGCGCCAGCCCTTCGACATGGTGTTGATGGACGTGCAAATGCCCGAGATGAGCGGCCATGAGGCGGCGCGCCAGTTGCGCGAGCGCTACGACGCGCAGGCCCTGCCCATCGTCGCGCTGACCGCGGCGGCTTTGGTGTCCGAGCGCGACCAGGCCCTGCAAAGCGGCATGAACGACTTCCTCACCAAACCGATCGACGCGCACCAACTGCGAGCCGCAGTCCAAAAGTACGCCGGTCGGTTGCCGTGAGCCCGCGCTCAGTCGCGTTGCATTGCAAACATCTGTAAAGCGAACTCGAACCTGTCAACAAGCGCACGGCGCCAACAGTTAAACGTGCAGACGCGGCTGAGTTTCAGCCGTGAAGTGACGGAAGTTTTTACATGTTCACGTTCAAGGCCGAAGGTTTTGCCAGACGCGCCCAAGCCGCGCACGCCGCACGCGCGCTGATTGTTTTGTTCTTTGTCGCTTCGCTGTCAGCGTGTGTCGTAGCGCCTTATCGAGCCTACGGCAATAGTTACGGTCAGCCTGTGCCGCCGGTTAACCAAGGCGGCGCCTACGATCAACCCAGCATCGTCGTGGACATCGCGCCACCTGTGCCTTATTTCGAAGTGATTCCGGTGCTGCCTTTTCCAGGCGCGCTCTGGATCGGTGGGTACTGGGGCTGGCAGGGTGGCCGTCACTACTGGGTGCCTGGGCGTTATGAGCGAGTACGGCCAGGCTATGGCTGGAACGCCCACAGCTGGGTACAGCAAGGCGGGCGTTGGCATTTGCGTGGCGGCGGCTGGGTCAGGCTCTGAGCGCGCTGGGCTTGCCCGGGGCGCCACCCCCATGGTTCAATCCGCCGCGGCGAGTTCGCCGTGGCAATGACAAGGAGACTTCATGAAATACCTTTTGACCGTGCTGACTGTGACCGCTGCCTCGTTTTGCGCATCGGCCTATGCGGCTGACGAGCCGACCGTCCAACAAAGCAAAATGGGCGCCTGTAATAAAGAAGCCGCTGACAAAAAAGGCGATGAGCGCAAGGCCTTCATGAAGACCTGTTTGTCCGCCAAAAAAGAAACCCAGCAAAGCAAGATGACCACCTGCAACGCGTCTGCCAAGGGTCAAAAAGGCGATGAGCGCAAGGCCTTCATGAAAGAGTGCCTGAGCAAATAGTCAGCCTGGCGGCTGGCCGAAACAAAGCCCGGTTGTGCCGGGCTTTTTCACGTCAACGCTTCAGTTTGCGGCCGCTTGCGCCGTCTTCCAATAGGCCGCATCGCCGTAGCAGAGCTTCAAAAAGTCGATCCACAAGCGCACCCGCAGCGGCAAATGTTTGCGCTGCGCGAACACCGCATAAATGCCGTTAGGTGGCGCCGCAAAGTCGTCAAGCAGGCTGATCAGCTGGCCGCTGGCCACTTCGTGTTCTACCTCCCAAGTGGAACGCCACGCAATGCCCAAGCCCGCCAAACACCATTGGTGCAGCACCTGGCCGTCGCTGCAATCCACCCGACCGCTGGGGCGCATGTGCGTGACCGCGCCGTCAATGTGAAAGGCCCAGCCGCGGGTTTGGCTGGCGTCGCTGCTCAGCGTCAGGCATTCATGCCGACTTAAATCAGCCGGCCGCTGCGGCGTTCCGGCGCGTTTCAGGTAGGCGGGCGTGGCCACGCACAGGCGGCGGTTGTCGGCCAGGCGCACGCTGACCAGGCTGCTGTCGGGCAGGTCGCCTACCCGCACGGCGCAGTCCACCGCCTCGTTGACGATGTCCACGACGCGGTCTGACAGATTCAGCGACACATTCACATCGGGATGGGCGGCGATGAAGCGCGGCACCAGCGGCGCTACGTGGCGGCGCCCAAAACCTGCCGGCGCGGTGATGCGCAAATAACCACTTGCCTTGACACCGCCGGCGCTCACGCTGGCTTCGGCCTGTGCCAACTCGGTCAGCACACGTTGGCAGCTTTCGAGGTAGGCGCTGCCCTCGTGGGTGAGCGTGATCTTGCGCGTGGTGCGCACCAACAGCTTCACGCCCAGACGCTCTTCCAACGCGTCGATGCGCCTGCCGATCACCGCCGGAGCCACGCCTTCGGCCAGGGCCGTGGCGGTCAGGCTGCCTTTGGCGGCAACCGCGACGAAAGATTCAATTTGCTTGAGCTTGGGCATGCGGTGCTCTCTGATGGCAACAACAAGTCGCAGCTTATCGCTGCGACTGCAGACTGTGTTGATAAAAGTCACGAATCCCGCGCGTAACGCGTACTCAATGTCGATCTGCTTATCGAATAAATTCGGAGGTCGCTGTTTTGATAATTTTTTGACTGCTTTTTATGAACCTCTCTTTCGCGGCTTCTTCCTCGTCTCCTTCGCCGACTGCGACGACTTCGTTGCCAGTTGCCACGCTTACTCCAGCCGCGCGCACGTCCGTGCTCAGCCTGTCCGTGGATGCCGCCTTGAAGGCTTTCATTGACGACAAGGTGCTGCCCGGCAGCGGCGTCAGCGTGAAAAATTTTTGGCAGGGTTTTGATGCCTTGGTGCGCGACTTGGCGCCCAAAAACGCCGCGCTCCTGAATGAACGTCAGCGGCTGCAAACCGAACTCGACGCGTGGCACACCGCGCACCCCGGCCCGATCCAAAAGATGGCCACCTACCGCGCCTTCTTGAAGCAAATTGGCTACTTGGTGCCGGTGCCTGAGGCGGTAAAGATCACCACCAAGAACGTCGATGCCGAACTGGCCCTGCAGGCCGGGCCGCAACTGGTGGTGCCCGTCACCAATGCGCGTTATGCCCTGAACGCCGCCAATGCGCGCTGGGGTTCGCTGTACGACGCGCTGTATGGCACTGACGCACTTTTTGACAGCCACTCTGAAGCGAACGGTGCTCACAAAAGCGGGCCCTACAACCCGGTCCGCGGCGCAAAGGTCATCGAATACGCGCGCCATGTGCTCGACCGCTGCGCGCCCTTGAAAAAGGGCTCGCACCTGAACAGCACGGGCTACCGAATCGAGGCCGGTGCGCTGATGGTGAGTCTGCAAGGCGGTGTGCTCACGGGCCTGGCCAAGTCGGCGCAACTCGTCGGCTACCAAGGCAAGGCGGCTGCGCCTTCGTCGGTGCTGCTGGTTCACAACGGACTTCACCTCGACATCCGCATTGACCGCAGCACCGCCATCGGCGCGAACGACGCCGCCGGTATGAGCGACTTGGTGCTGGAGTCGGCGCTGTCTACCATCCTGGACCTTGAAGATTCGGTGGCCGTGGTCGACGGCGCTGACAAGGTGCAGGCTTACGGCAACTGGCTGGGTATTTTGAAAGGCACACTCTCCGAGGTCATCACCAAAGGCGCGACCACTTTCACGCGCGGCCTGAACCCCGACCGGGTTTACACAAACCCGCGCGGCGGCAAAGTCAAACTGCACGGCCGCTCACTTTTGTTCGTGCGCAATGTGGGTCACCTGATGACCCACCCGGCGGTGTTGTGGAACGGCACCGAAGAGATTCCCGAAGGAATCCTGGACGCCGTGGTCACCACCACGATTGCCCTGCACGACCTGAAGCGCAACGCATCGTCAATCCGCAACTCACGCGCCGGTTCGGTCTACATCGTCAAACCCAAAATGCACGGGCCCGCAGAGGTGACGTTTGCCAACGAGCTGTTTGGCCGCGTGGAAAAAATGCTCGGCTTGCCCGCCAGCACCGTCAAGCTGGGCATCATGGACGAAGAGCGGCGCACCAGCGTCAACCTGAAAGCCTGCATCGCCGCGGCCTCCAGCCGAGTGGCATTTATCAACACCGGTTTTCTGGACCGCACCGGCGACGAGATACACAGCGCCATGCGAGCCGGTGCGATGCTGCGCAAGGGCGACATGAAAACCAGCACCTGGATTCAAGCCTACGAGCGCAACAACGTGCTGGTGGGCCTGAACTGCGGCCTGCGCGGCAAGGCGCAAATTGGCAAAGGCATGTGGGCCATGCCCGACCTGATGGCTGCCATGCTGCAACAAAAAATAGCGCATCCAAAAGCCGGTGCCAACACCGCTTGGGTGCCTTCGCCCACCGCTGCCACTTTGCATGCGTTGCACTATCACCAGCTTGATGTGAAGGCGGTACAAAAAACTCTGGAAGCGACTGATCTCGATGCAGAAGCGCCCGGTTTGTTGAACGGCTTGCTGACCGTTCCGGTGGCCAAAAACACCCATTGGTCAGACGCCGAAAAACAGCAAGAACTCGACAACAACGCCCAGGGCATCTTGGGTTATGTCGTGCGCTGGGTTGACCAAGGCGTGGGTTGCTCCAAGGTGCCTGACATTCACAACGTGGGGCTCATGGAAGACCGCGCCACCTTGCGCATCAGCAGCCAGCACATGGCCAATTGGTTGCTGCACGGAGTGGTGACGAAGGCCCAAGTCACCAGCACGTTGAAGCGCATGGCCAAAGTTGTGGACAAACAAAACGCGGGTGACCCGCTGTACCA
>JBBRGA010000078.1:0-16398 GCA_038241115.1 Burkholderiales bacterium
AACCAACCCATTCAATCACGTCAATCCAGCGCCATGACCGTCGGCCTAACCCTTAGCTCAACTCGGACCCCGCCTGCATTGCCTTCCGCTCTTTCTCTTGGTACCGCTTCCTCGGCTTCGTTCTGCGCCTCGGTGCAGGCGGGGCCGGTTAGCTTCCTTCGTTAGACGCCACAAGCAATCCTCCGCAGCGCTCGTTGCCCTCATGTAGCTCTTGAGCTACACTTCATCAATGCGAGTCGAGAAGACCGGCGAGTACCGCGACTGGATCGACGGTTTGAAGGATCAGTTCGGGCGCGCGCGGGTGCTGATGCGCGTTGATCGCCTGATCCACGGTAATCCTGGCGTGCATCGCAATCTGACAGAAGGCGTGTCTGAGCTCAAAGTCGACGTAGGTCCTGGGTACAGGGTGTACTACTCGCAACGTGGGAACAGACTACTTCTGCTGATTGCAGGAGGTGACAAGTCAACCCAGGCCAAGGACATCGCCAAGGCACTGGAACTCAACCGGAATTCCTTGGAGTAGTCGCCATGACCAAGATTGCGACAAAGAAGTCGACGAAGACGAAGACCACGGCTTACGACGTGTCGGAGCATCTGCGCACGCCGGAGGAGATGGCGGCCTACTTGGACGCCTGGCTTGAGGAAGCGCCAGAGGATGCTGCCGGCATCGCCCGCGCCTTGGGCGACATTGCTCGAGCCAAAGGTATGTCGCAAGTAGCCAAAGATGCTGGCCTCAGCCGCGAGAGCCTCTACCGTGCTCTGAGCGCCGAAGGAAATCCCAGTTTTGCCACCGTGCTCAAGGTAGCTAAAGCTCTTGGCGTAAGGCTTCACGCTCAGGCCGTGCCGAGTGGCACCTAACCCCCTACAGGGACTTCCCATCTTCTTCAAGACTGGTATTGGGTTTTCCTTTTGATTCGCTGATTTTTTAGATCGATGTGGCCGCTGCTCGGCTTGGGCTCGAACGCGACGCTTGTCCTTGATTACCACCGCCACTGGGGCGAAGCACTGTCAAGGCAAGGGACGCGAAGGGTGAACACGATCTGACGAAGATGAAATCGCGTCGCAATCCCTGCGCGTCAAATCTCAAGAAGTCGATAACCATGCTGCTGGCCCTCGTGTAATCCCCGTCGCAGCCCTCTGCTTCTTCAGAATCAGACTGAAAAACGCTATCTATTCTTGGTGCCTTGCTGCCTCGGCGCCGTTGTTGAAAAGTAAGAATTCCCGTTCTATTTGATCGAGCAGAAGTAAAAAGGGCTGCATCCCTTTGCCTGCGCTTGGCTCGCAAACAACCCGACCTACTGCCGTTCGTTAGTCGTGATTTCGCGTGCTCCACCTGCGCATGCGCGCTGTCTTGCCTGCCGAGCGAGCTGGCTGGTGAGACCATCACGCCTGCAGCAAAGCAGGCAACCCACGAAAGGTAAAAAATGGCTCCTGGCTATCCCAGGTTAATCGGCGACATAGGCGGAACCAATGCGCGTTGGGCTTGGCAAGATGCTCCGCGCGCTGCCTTGCAGCATTACCGCGAATACCCCTGCGCGCAGTTTGAATCGGTGCTGGCGGTCATCGAGCGCTACCTCGGCGACCAGCGCTTGCCTCAGCCAGCGCAAGCGGCTTTCGGAATTGCCACCCCTGTGACGGGTGATGTGGTTCAGATGACGAATCACCATTGGACCTTTTCAATTCAAGACCTCAAGCGGGCGCTGAGCTTGTCGCAGTGCTTGGTGTTGAACGACTTTGCCGCCATCGCGGCTGCCTTGCCCGCTTTGGGTTCTGCCGACGTTCGCCGTGTCGGTGGCGGTGAAGCGGAAGGTGCCGAGCCAATGGCTGTGTTGGGTCCGGGAACGGGTCTGGGCGTGGCGAGTCTGGTCTACGCCGCAGCAGGTGCCGTTGTGGTGGCCGGCGAAGGCGGTCACGTGAGTTTGGCGGCGACCAACTCACGCGAGTTCGCAGTCATCGGCTGGTTGCAAAAGCGCTATGGACACGCCTCCGCCGAGCGCGCCATTTCAGGGCCCGGCCTGGTCAACCTGTACAGCGCGATTTGTGCGCTGGACGGAAAACTAGCGAAGGATTTGAGTCCTTCTCAAGTCAGCGCCCATGCGTTGACCGACGACGGCTGCGGCGTGCACGAAGAATGCAAAGCAGCTTTGCAATTGTTCGGCGCCTTCTTGGGCGGCGTGGCGGGTAATTTGGCGTTGACGCTGGGCGCGCGCGGCGGTGTCTACATCGGCGGCGGCATTGTTCAGCGCTTGGGCACCGCATTTGATGCGCTGCCTTTTCGGGAACGCTTTGAAGACAAGGGTCGTTTTCGCGGCTATTTGGAAAAAATCCCGACCCTTGTCATCACCGCGCCGGCCCCTGCACTTCACGGCGCGGCCCGCGCGTTGGATGCGCTGAACGCTTAGGTCAGAGCCCCAAGCGTTTGCAAATTTCCAGCGTCGCGCCGGATTGGTTCATGGAGTAGAAGTGAAGGCCGGGCACGCCAGCCAAGCGCAATTGATCGCACAGATCGGTGATCACGTCCAGGCCAAACGCCTTGATCGACTCGGTGTCGTCACCGAAACCTTGCAAGCGCAGGCGCATCCAGCGTGGAATTTCAGCACCGCATGCGTCGGCGAAACGAATGATGCCGCTGGCGTTGGTGATGGGCATGATGCCGGGCACCACCGGAATGTCAGCACCCAGGGCGTAGGCGTCATCGACAAACCGAAAGTAGGCGTCGGTGTTGAAAAACATCTGCGTGATGCTCGAGGTGGCGCCGGCTTTGACCTTGGTCACGTAGGCCTGCAAATCGGCCTGCGGTGAGCGCGCCTGGGGGTGCATTTCGGGATAGGCACCAACCTCGATGTGGAAGTATTCGCCGGTGTGTTCGCGTATGAAAGCGACCAAGTCGCTGGCATAGCGAAACTCTCCCATGCCGGCCCCGCCGCCGCCGTAGCCGCTGGGCAAGTCACCGCGCAGGGCCACCAAACGGCGTATGCCAACGGCCTTCATCTGTGCCAATTTTTCGGTGATGGATTCGCGGTTGGCGCCGATGCACGAGAAGTGCGGCGCGCCGTCGAAACCTTCGGCAAAGATGGCTTGCACCGCACTCAGCGTGCCGTCCTGGGTGCTGCCGCCCGCGCCGTAAGTGACCGAGCAAAACTCGGGCTTCAGCGCATAAAGCTGTTGGCGCACGGCCGCCAACTTGAGCACGCCTTCAGGAGTTTTGGGCGGGAAAAACTCAAAGCTCAGCGGGAGCTTTGCAGATGTGTCACGAATCATTTGGAGTCCTTCACAAAAGCGCGCTCGCATCAAGCAGGCTGCGCCCAGACAAAAAATTCGGTGTTGCCTTCGCCGTTGCGATGACCCGCGGAAATGGGGCTTTGAAAGTAGGCCGACACCTTGAGTGACAGCGCCTTGCAAGCCGTGCGAATTCGCGTTTCCACCACCGCGAAAGAGGCCACGCCGTTGACAATTTCTTTGACGATGCCACCCTTGCCGATGTGTTCGGGCTGCAACTCGAACTGCGGCTTCACCAGCATCAGCAAGTGGCCGTCAGTCGCCAAGAAATTCACCAGTGTGGGCAACACCAAAGTAAGCGAGATGAACGACAAATCTCCGGTCACGAGGCCGAAGCTGTGCGGTGCATGCTCGGCCGCAAAGGCCGTACCGCTCACGTCGCGCGCATTCACGCCTTCATAGGCCTGGACTTGAGCATTCGCTGCCAAGCTTGCATGCAGTTGGCCGTGGCCCACGTCAATACCGACGACCGTTTTCGCGCCTTGCTGCAACAGCACATCGGTGAAGCCGCCGGTGCTTTGACCCGCATCCAGGCAAGTCCAACCCGCCACGCTGAACCCACATTTCGACAGCGCGCTTTCCAACTTCAAACCACCGCGAGACACAAAGCGAAGCTCGGCGTCGTCGGTGATTTGCAACTCGCAGTCTTCCGGCAAATCCTCACCCGCCTTGCGCGGCACCGTCCAACCTTTGGGCCCCAACCAACGCACCGCGCCCCCGTCAATCAACCGCGCAGCAGCCGACCGCGTAGGGGCCAAACCTTTCAGCAAAACCAACTGATCAGCACGCATGTCGGAATCGCACGCGTAGAAACGTGCGGGTTGATCAAGCAATCCCAAAGTCCGGGTTCCCCGGGCCGAAGGGAGCGCCCCTCGGGGGCAGGAGCGAAGTGACTGGGGGGCTAATCAGTACCTGTACGTATCGTTCTTGTAAGGCCCAGCCTTGCTCACCCCGATGTAGTCAGCCTGCTCGGTCGACAGCTCGGTCAGCATGGCGCCGACTTTCTTAAGGTGCAAGCGCGCCACTTTCTCGTCCAAGTGCTTGGGCAGCACATAGACCTTGCCGTTTTCGTACTGATCTTTCTTGGTAAACAGCTCGATTTGGGCAATGGTTTGGTTGGCAAAGCTGGCCGACATCACAAAGCTCGGGTGGCCGGTGGCGCAGCCCAAATTCACCAAGCGGCCGCGCGCCAGCATGGTGATTTTTTTGCCATCGGGAAATTTGATGTGATCGACCTGCGGCTTGATCTCGTCCCACTCGTAGCCTTCGACCGACGCGATGTCGATTTCGTTGTCGAAGTGACCGATGTTGCAAACGATGGCTTCGTCTTTCATCGCCAGCATGTGGTCGTGCGTGATGACGCGCTTGTTGCCGGTGGCCGTGACGAAAATGTCGGCCTTGTCGGCGGCGTATTCCATGGTCACGACTTTGTAGCCTTCCATGGCCGCTTGCAGTGCGTTGATCGGGTCAATCTCAGTCACCCACACTTGAGCGCTGAGTGCGCGCAGTGCTTGGGCCGAGCCCTTGCCCACGTCGCCGTAACCCGCGACCACGGCCACTTTGCCGGCAATCATCACGTCAGTAGCGCGCTTGATGGAATCCACCAAAGACTCGCGGCAACCGTAGAGGTTGTCGAACTTGCTCTTGGTCACGCTGTCGTTCACGTTGATGGCACGGAACATCAAAGTGCCCTTGGCGCTCATCTCGTTCAAGCGGTGCACGCCGGTGGTGGTTTCTTCGGTCACGCCAATGATTTGCGCGCCCTTGCGGCTGTACCAAGTGGCGTCAACCGCCAGCTTGGCCTTGATGGCGGCGTACAGGCAGGTCTCTTCCTCGCTGGTCGGGTGGTCCAGCAGCGATGCGTCGGTCTCGGCGCGCTTTCCCAGATGCATCAGCAATGTGGCGTCGCCGCCGTCGTCCAGGATCATGTTCGGGCCTTCGCCTTCTGCGCCCTTTTCGCCGAACTCAAAAATGCTGTGGGTGTAGTCCCAGTAGTCGCTCAAGCTCTCGCCTTTGTAGGCAAACACCGGCGTCCCGGTGGTGGCCAGTGCGGCGGCGGCGTGGTCTTGGGTCGAGTAGATGTTGCACGAGGCCCAGCGCACTTGCGCGCCCAGCGATTGCAGCGTCTCAACCAGCACGGCCGTTTGAATGGTCATGTGAATGCTGCCGGTGATGCGCGCTCCCTTCAGCGGCTGCGCCTTGGCAAATTCTTCGCGTATGGCCATCAGACCCGGCATTTCGGTCTCAGCAACCTTGATTTCTTTGCGGCCCCAAGCAGCCAAAGACAAATCGGCCACAGCGTAGTCAGGCTGTTTGCCCGCCAGTTGCGCGGTGCTGCTGAGCACGTCGCCCAGGATGTCGGCGGCAGCGTGGGTGGTTTTTGTGTCGGTGGAAGTTTTCAGAATTGCGGACATGTGAAGGCTCCAAAAAAAATAGGAACCTGCGCGTGGTGCGGGGGCGGAAAGTCAGAGGGAATTTGTCTCTCACCCACGATGACACACGTGCAGGTGAGCGCTGTTGCATGAAGATTTCCGAGCCTAGGGCACTGAGTGCCTTGCAACGCTCCTCGGAAGCTTTGAAGTGTAAACGCTGAGCAAGTGGGGCTGGTCTCCAGTCTGCGTCGCCGTGCAAAACTCCTCATATGAAGCCAGTTTTTCCGCAGCCTTGGAGTCACGTCTCCTGCGCCGATGTGCGCGCTGTTCGCGGCGTGCTTACAGACATCGACGACACCTTGACCACCGAAGGTGCCATCACGCCGGATGCATTTCAAGCGCTCGCCGACTTGCGCGCAGCCGGCCTGGCAGTCATCGCCATCACCGGACGGCCAATGGGGTGGAGCCAAGGTTTTGCGATGGACTGGCCGATTGACGCCATCGTGGCCGAAAACGGCGCGGTGGCTTTGTTCCGCCAAAACGATGCATTGCAAGTGGAGTTCGAGCAAGCCGAAGACGTCCGCGCGGCCAACGCGCTGCGTTTGCAAGCCGTGGCAGCACGTGTGCTGCGCGAAGTGCCGGGCGCCAAGCTGGCTCGCGACAGCGCAGGCCGCGTCACCGACATCGCGGTGGACCACGGCGAGTTCGCGCACTTGAACCCCGCTCAAATAGAACGCGTGCTCGGCGTGATGCGTGACTGTGGCATGACGGCCACGGTCAGCTCCATTCACATCAACGGCTGGTTTGGCCATCACCACAAGCTCAGCGGCGCGCGCTGGATCACGCAGCGTTTGCATCAAATCAGCATCGACGATGAACTGGAGCGATGGGTTTATGTAGGCGACTCCACCAACGACCAATTGATGTTTGGCCACTTCCCCATCAGCGTGGGCGTGGCCAACCTCTTGCGCTTCAAAGACGACTTGACCCTGTGGCCTGCGTTCATCACGCAGGCTGAGCGCGGTGCAGGTTTTGCTGAAGTGGCAGACACGCTTTTGGCAGCGCGCACTTGAACAGCACATCCAGCACGTCGGGCAAACCGATTTCCGCTTTGTGGGTGGCCGCTGGCTTGGCCTTGGGTGCGGCCATTTCCCTGGGCTTGGCGCGCTTTTCATACGCACTCATCTTGCCGCCGATGCGCGCCGATCTGGGCTGGAACTACTTCACCGCCGGTGCCATGAACACCGCCAATGCCGCGGGCTATTTGTTGGGCGCGTTGATGACACCGCGCCTGCTTCAAAACTGGGGCGCGCGGCGTTTATTTTTGGTTGGCTGCCTTGCCACGGCGGTCTTGCTGGCAGCTCACGGCAGCGTATTGGCCGAGGCCTCGCTGCTGACTTTTCGCCTGCTGACCGGCATCAGCAGTGCGTTGGTTTTTGTCGCCGGCGGCTTGATGGCAGCGCGGCTTGGCGCGGGCCAGGCCAATGCCGGTTTGGTGCTGGGGATTTACTACGGCGGTACCGGCGTGGGCATCATTGTTTCGACACTGTTGGTGCCTTCATTGGCTGCGCGTGATGTGGGCCACGCATGGCAGGGCGCATGGTGGGGCTTGGCGTCTGCGGCGCTGCTGGCCACGCTTATCAGCGCATGGGCCACGCGACGACAAATCGAGCCACCGCGGCCGCCGAGTCATGAAACACAGCGCTTCCTTTGGCGAGCTTTTACTTTTGGCTTGGCTGGCTACTTCATGTTTGGGTTGGGCTACATCGGCTACATGACTTTCACCGTCACGTTGCTGCGCGAACAAGGCCTGCAAAGCAGCTTGGTGAACGCCTATTTCTGCGTGCTGGGTGTCGGCGTGATGGCATCGTCCTGGCTATGGGCCCGCCTGCTGCAACGCCATCGCGGCGGTTTGCCCATGGCACTGTTGAACGGCCTGCTGGCTTTGGCCACTTTGCTGCCGGTGTTGAGCACGCAGGCGGTGGTGGTGTTCGCATCGGGCGCGCTGTTTGGAGGTGTGTTTTTGTCTGTGGTGGCGAGCACCACGGCGTTGGTGCGACACAACCTGCCAACCAGCGCGTGGTCGGGCGGCATCTCAGCCTTTACGGTGGTGTTTGCCGCAGGCCAAATCGTCGGACCCAGCGCGGTGGGTTGGCTGGCCGACTCGAGTGGCGGCGGGTCGGGCGGCCTGCAAACCGGTTTGGCCTGTTCAGCCGCCGTGCTGGCGTTGGGATCGCTGTTGGCGTCTCAGCAAAAACCTCTGGCGCGCGATTGAGGCAGCCTTCAAGTCAGCCTCAAAAAAACGCGCATGCGCTCAGGTCCAGCGCATGCGAACGGCCGCAGGATGCACCTTTGCCGGCGGAAGCGAGCCGATGCTTTGCCAAAGATTGGCCGCGCTGCCTGAAGCTGGAGGTCGATCAAGACTTGGCCGAACTGGCGGGCGACCGCGCTGACACTTTTGCGCGTTGCGCTTGCGACAGCGTGCAACTGGCATCGGCGCACACGCTGCAGCGCGAACTGCCCGGCGAAGTCAGCTTCGTGTGTTTCAACGCGCGGCTTTCAAAAGCTGCCAAGGTGCTGGGCATCACACCCATGGCTTGACGACACGCGCGTGTTGAAATAACGGCGAGTGTTTGTAGACACTCATCCAAAAAAAGAAACTAGGAGAACTTATGAACCTTATCCAGCTACGGCGTTGCGCCATCGGCGCGCTCATGGTCTGCGCTGCCGCGGCCGCTCACAGCGGTGAGCTGTTTGCTGACAGCGTGAAGTCCACCGCGCTCGGTCGCGACCTGAAATTCACCGTCTATTTGCCCGACGGCTACAAAGACGCCAGCAAAAAGTTTCCGGTCGTCTACTTGCTGCACGGTGCTGGCGGGGACGAAGTGGAGTGGTCCCGCAAGGGCGGCGCGGTGGAAACTTTAGACGGCCTGATCAAGCGCGGTTTGATGCGCCCGACCATTGCCGTCATGCCCACCGCAGGCTCCACGTGGTGGGCCGACGGCGCGGCTGAAAAAGTTGAAACCGCGCTGATGACCGAGTTGCTTCCTTACGTCGAAGCGCGGTACAAAGCCAGTACCGAGCGCAGCGGCCGCGCGGTGGCGGGTTTGTCGATGGGTGGATACGGCGCCTTGAACTTGTCGCTGCGATTTCCCACTAAATTTTGCGCCGCCGGCATCATCAGCCCGGCCATTTACGACCCGCTGCCGCCTGAAGCATCGGCCTCGCGCAAAGCCAGTCAATTTCTGCGCGACGGCAAGTTCGACGCCGACACCTGGAAGTCGCTGAACTACCCCGCGCACCTCGATAAATACGCCGCAGGATCGGCCCGCGTGCCGATGTGGATCGTCTCTGGCGACCACGACTATCTGGGCATCGCGCTCATGTCGGCGCAACTGCATTCGCGCATGATGAAAATTCAGCCCAAGCAGGCTGAGTTGCGCATCATCGACGGCGACCACGAATGGATGGTCTTTCGCGACGCGCTGCCGGACGCGTTGTTGTACGTGGACAAGCAGTGTGCGGCAGGTGGGTAAAGCGCAACCCCCGGCCTTCAGTCCTGACGCTCAAACAAGTGTTTGACTGACAACTCCGCCTTCAACTGCTCTCCAATTCACTGGCACTTTGCAACGCCACTCATCCCAGCCGTTCCAGCGGCATGCCTTACTGACTTTTTATATCAACCGCGAGTTCGATCGAGGCGGTGCAACGCCATGAAAAAAGGCGACCGACGTCGCCTTTTTACGGATAGAAAGGTGCGCGTTACTTCAACCCAGCCGCGGCCCGCAGTGCTGCGGCGCGGTCGGTGCGCTCCCATGAAAATTCGGGTTCTTCGCGGCCGAAGTGGCCGTAAGCTGCGGTCTTTTCGTAGATGGGGCGCAGCAGGTCGAGCATCTGGATGATGCCTTTGGGGCGCAGGTCGAAGTGCTCGGTCACCAAGGCGGCGATTTTGTCGTCGCTGATCACGCCGGTGCCTTCGGTGTAGACGGTCACGTTCATCGGGCGGGCCACGCCGATGGCGTAAGCCACCTGGATCTGGCATTGCCGCGCCAAGCCGGCGGCCACGATGTTTTTGGCCACGTAGCGTGCGGCATATGCGGCCGAACGGTCGACCTTGGTGGGGTCTTTGCCGCTGAAGGCGCCGCCGCCGTGCGGGCAGGCACCGCCGTAGGTGTCCACGATGATCTTGCGGCCGGTCAGGCCGCAGTCGCCTTGTGGGCCGCCAATCACGAAGCGGCCGGTGGGGTTGATGAGGAACTTGGTGTCTTTCAACATCTCGGCCGGCAGCACCGGACGGATGATGTTCTCGATGACGCTGTCGATGAAGCTTTGCTTCATCTTTTTGGGTGTCTCGCTTTGGTCGGGGTCGTGTTGGGTGGACAACACCACGGTGTCGATGCTGTGCGGTTTGCCGTCCATATAGCGCATGGTCACTTGGCTTTTTGCGTCGGGACGCAAGAAGGGCATGCGGCCGTCTTTGCGCAGTTGCGCCTGGCGTTCGACCAGGCGGTGCGCGTAATAAATGGGCGCCGGCATGAGCTCGGGTGTCTCGTTGCAGGCGTAGCCAAACATCAGGCCCTGGTCACCGGCGCCGGTGTTCAACACGTCGTCGCTGGCTTGGTCGACGCCTTGCGCGATGTCGTTGCTTTGCTTGTCGTAGGCCACCAAAACGGCGCAGCCCTTGTAGTCGATGCCGTACTCGGTGTTGTCGTAGCCGATGCGCTTGATGGTGTCGCGCGCAACCTGGATGTAGTCCACGTGCGCGTTGGTGGTGATCTCACCGGCCAGCACCACCAAGCCTGTGTTGCACAGGGTTTCGGCGGCCACGCGTGACAGCGGGTCTTGTTTGAATATGGCGTCAAGAATGGCGTCAGAGATTTGATCGGCCACTTTGTCGGGATGGCCCTCTGAGACAGATTCGGAAGTGAATAAAAAGTCGTTCGACACGCTATGGCTCCAAAGATGAAAGGCAAGTTGCAAAACTGCGTTGCCGACCAGAACCCCTTGGAGGAGCGGCGAACGCTTTAGCAGAATTTGTTTGAGCTTTCGCCCTGCAAAATGAAGCCTCGTGGGAGGCACACTCTGCATCGCCCTGCAAGTAGTTCATAACTCGGCGACGGCTAATTATAAGAACCATGCTGACCCTGCTTAGATTCCTGTCCCGCTGCCCGCTGTGGATTCTTCACGGCCTGGGCTGGCTTGTGGGTTGGGTCAGCTATGCCACTTCGCACTCCTACCGGCAGCGTTTCCAGGCCAATGTGGCGCAGGCCGGCGTGTCGGTTGCCGCGTCCAGAGAAGCCGTCGGCCACGCGGGTCGCATGCTGATGGAGTTGCCCTATTTATGGATGCGCCCCGCAATTCCGCGCAGCCCAACCGATCTGCTGCAGCTGCAATGGGAAGGCGAGTCTTTGATCGAGGCGGCGCATGCCAAGGGCAAGGGTGTGGTGTTGATGACGCCGCACATGGGCTGCTTCGAGGTCACCGCGCAGGGCTACGCACAGCGTTTTGCGCAAAGTTTGGGTCCCATCACCGTGCTGTACCGCCCGGCCCGCAAAGCCTGGCTGCGGCCGCTGGTAGACACCTCTCGCGAGCGCCCTGGCTTGTCTGCCGTGCCGGCGAATTTGTCTGGTGTGCGCCAGATGATTCGCGCGCTGAGGCGCGGTGAAACTGTGGGTCTGTTGCCCGACCAGGTGCCACCCGACGGCATGGGCGTTTGGGCGCCATTTTTTGGCAAGCCGGCCTACACCATGACGCTGGCCGCGCGCCTGGTTCAACAAACTGGCGCGACACCACTTCTGATATGGGGTGAACGGTTGCCTCGGGGTCGCGGCTACAAGGTGCGGGTTGCAGAATTCGCCGAAGTCATACCGCCAGCAACCATAACCGCACCTGCCATTTCCACATCAACTTCTGAAGACGCTGCGGCGGTCATCAACCGCGCCATGGAAGGCTTGATACGCCAATGCCCGCAGCAATATTTGTGGAGCTACGACCGCTACAAATCTGCGCCTGCGATTGCGCAGGAAGCAGAGCAGGTTGCCGCTGAAGCAGCCACACACGACAGCGCCCGCAGCAAGCTGGACAAGATCGACTGACAGCGTGGCGTCCCGACTATTTTTGGGCTTGCTGTGGCTCACTCACTGGCTGCCGTTGCCGCTGCTTGCCGCATTCGGGCGCACGGTCGGGCGCTCCTTGCACGTTTTTGCCAAGTCGCGCCGCCAGATTGCGCTGCGCAACGTGAGCCTGTGCTTTCCCGAACAAAGCGTTCAGCAACATAAGGCGCTGGTGCGCGAACACTTTCAGTGGCTGGGCCGCAGCATCATCGAGCGCGGCCTGCTTTGGTACGCGCCGGTCCCGCGCCTGAAGCGCCTCATCCACGTGGAGGGCAACGTGACGCTGGCCGAGCACAGTGCGCAGCCGGTGATGTGGCTGGTGCCGCACTTCATGGCGCTGGACGTGGCGGGCGCGGCCACTCAGCTGTTTCAAAAACGACAGGTCGGCTCGATCTATCAGGAACAAAGCGACGCCGCGATGGACGCCGCCATGCGCGCGGGCCGCTTGCGCTTCAAACAAGGCGAAGTGTTTGCGCGCAGCGACTCGGCCAAGCCGCTCATCCGCGCCATCAAACGCGGCCACGCTTTCTTCAACCTGCCCGACATGGACTTTGGCGCCCGCGACGCCGCCTTCATTCCCTTTTTCGGCGTGCCTGCGGCGACGCTGCTGGCCCCGTCGCGCATGGCCCGCGCTTTGGGCATGGTGGTGCAGCCGGTGGTGGCTGAAATGCTCAGCGGCGGTCAGGGCTACAGAGTGCGGTTTTTAGAACCGTGGACGCATTTCCCCAGCGACGACGCGATGGCGGACACAACCTCCATGAACCGCTGGATAGAAACCGAAATACGCGCCAACCCTGCCCAATATCTTTGGGTGCACAAACGCTTCAAAACGCGGCCGGAAGGCGAAGCCTCGTTCTATTGACGGCGAGGCCTCGTTCTATTGACGGCGAGGCCTCTTTGTACTGAAGCGCACAACCTGCACGCGCCGATAATCAAGCCATGAAATTGCGCTTCACCAAGATGCAGGGCGCGGGCAACGACTTCATCGTGCTCGACGCCACTGCTGCGCCCCTTGCGTTGAGCGCCGCTCAGTTTCAGCACCTTGGTGACCGGCGTTTTGGCGTGGGGGCCGATCAAATTTTGGTGGTCGAGCGCAGCCGCACCGAAGGCATTGATTTCCGTTATCGCATCTTCAACAACAGCGGCGAAGAGGTGGAGCACTGCGGCAACGGCGCGCGCTGTTTCGTCCACTTCGTGCGCGAACGGGGCCTGACCGCCAAAACCCGCCTCAGGGTGGAAACCGTCAACAACATTCTGGAGTTGAAGCTGCAAGCCGACGGCGGCGTGACGGTGGACATGAACTCGCCGAATTTCCACTTGGTCGATGTGCCGTTCGACGCCAGTGGCCTGACGGCCCGCCGCGTGGGTGACTTCGAGCTTTGGGGCCTCGATCTGGGCATGGGCATCAAGCCTGAGCTGGCCGTGCTGTCGATGGGCAACCCGCATGCCGTGCAAGTGGTGGCCGACGTGGACACCGCGCCGGTGCTCACGCAGGGCCCGTTGATTCAACAGCATGCGCGCTTTGCGCAGGGCGTGAACGTGGGCTTCATGCAAATCGTCGACCGCGGCCACTTGCGTTTGCGCGTGTTCGAGCGTGGCGCCGGTGAAACCTTGGCTTGCGGCACGGGTGCGTGTGCTGCGGTGGTGGCGGGAATCCGTCTGGGCTTGCTCGACGCCTGCGTGAAAGTGGACGCGCGCGGTGGCCAACTCGGCATCGAATGGAACGGGGCCATGTCAACGGTGTTGATGACCGGCCCCGCTGTGAAAGTTTTTGAAGGAGAAATTGAGCTGTGAATAAAAACCTTGGGTCCGGATCAGGAGCGGGGGCAGGAGTGCAGGGCATCACCGAAGATGACATTGCCAATTACCTGGCCAACACACCGGGATTTTTTGAGCGCCACGCCGAGTTGCTGGGCGCGGTGCAGCTCACCAGTCCGCACGGCATGCGCGCGGTGTCGCTGCAGGAGCGGCAAATGGAAATGCTGCGCGAAAAACTCAAGGCCATGGAGCACAAGGTGATGGACATGATTCGCCATGGCCAGGAAAACGTGGCCATCGCCGACAAGTTGCACCGCGTTACCCGTGCCGTGCTGCTCACCGCAGATGCGGCGCAATTGCCTGAAGTGTTGGTGCGTGAATTGGCGCACCAGTTCTTGATTCCCCAGACGGGCATTCGTGTTTGGGGTGCTGCCAGCACTTTCGACGGCGCGTCGTTTGCGACCACCGTGAGCGACGACGCCAAAGCTTTTTCCAAGAGCCTGGTACTGCCCTATTGCGGCGTCAATTCGGGGTTCGAGGCGTCGCGCTGGTTGGAAGATCCGACTGCGGCCACGTCGCTGGCGCTGATTCCGCTGCGTCACACGATGGGGTCCAGCGAGACGTCCAATTGCTTCGGAATGCTCGTGTTGGCGTCCCCCGACCCGACGCGTTTCAGCGCCGACATGGGCACCGAATTTCTGATGCGCATTGGCGATATCGCCAGCGCCAGCTTGAGTCGTCTGTTGCCGGTGGCTTAGGAAACGTGGTTCGGAAACCGCATGCGCGATGGAACCTGAGATCAAATCAGACGCGCTGGTTTTACACGCCGATTTGCTTCAGCACCTGAAGCACCTGGAGGTCGAGCGCCGCTTGGCGGCGCGCACCTTGGCCAACTACCTTGAAGCATTCAAGCGGCTGCAAACCTTTGCCGACGCGGCGCCCGTGCAACTGCGCGATGTGCAGTCGCATCATGTGCGTCGGTGGGCCGGTCAGCTGCACCAGAAAGGCTTGGCGCCGGGCAGCATTGCGATAGAGCTGTCAGCCTGGCGTGGCTTTTACCGCTGGTTGGGCCGCGACGGTCATGTGGTGCTCAACCCGGTGGCGGGCATTCGTGCCCCCAGAGCACCCAAGCCGCTGCCCAAGGCGCTGGCGGTTGATCAAGCGGTGATGTTGGCCGATCAATTTGACGAGGCAGCTTCCCCTTGGCTGGAAGCTCGCGACCACTGCATGACCGAGTTGCTTTACGGCTGCGGTTTGCGGGTCAGCGAGCTGTTGGGTTTGGACGCACGAGCCAGCGCCCACGCGGCGGGCTGGATAGACGCGCCTGACGCCACCGCCCACGTGCTGGGCAAAGGCAGCAAGCGCCGCAGTGTGCCAGTCGGTGGTGCAGCGTTGCGCGCGTTGGACGTGTGGTTAGACGTTCGCGGCGAGATGGCCGCGGTGGGCGAGACGGCGCTGTTCGTCAGCAACCGAGGCACGCGTTTGACGCCCAGCCAAGTGCGCTCGCGTTTGAAGCTGCGCGCCATCAAAGCAGGTTTGCCCACACACGTGCATCCGCACATGCTGAGGCATTCGTTCGCGTCGCACTTGCTGCAGTCGAGTGGCGATTTGAGGGCTGTGCAAGAGTTGCTTGGACACGCCAGCATCACCACCACGCAGGTCTACACGAAGCTCGATTTCGGCCACCTGAGCAAGGTGTACGACGCGGCGCATCCAAGGGCGAAGAAGAAGTCTTGACGGGGTGTGGTGCGAGGTGACCTTGCCTCGCACCCGCACCCTGGACCCCGCACCCCGCACCCCGCACCCGTTCGCCCTGAGGTATCGAAGGGCCAGCGTGATAGACGAACCCGTCCCCAGACACCTCAGGACGATTGAAAACACGATCTCAGCCCGAACGGATTGGGGGGTTGTTCACCCACCCTCAACCCGCCACCACTTTGGCAACAGCGCTCTCACCTCCGGGCGCGCAAAGCGGTCGTCCATCAAATGCAAATGACCTTGGTCTGACGTCGTGCGAATGATGCGGCCCGCGGCTTGCACCACCTTTTGCAAGCCGGGGTAGAGGTAGGTGTAGTTGTGTCCCGCGCCGAACAAAGTCTGCATGCGGTCTTTGATTTGCTCGTTCACAGGGTTCACTTGCGGCAACCCCAGTGTGGCGATGAATGCGCCGATCAAGCGGCGCCCGGGCAGGTCGATGCCTTCGGCAAACGCGCCGCCCAAGACCGCAAACGCGATGCCTCGGCCGTGTGTGGTGAAGCGCGCCAAGAACTGCTCGCGTTCGGCCTCTGTCATGCCGCGCGACTGCTCCCACGTCGCCACCTCGGGGTGCTGGGCTTGCATGGCGCGCGCGACTTTTTGCAGGTAATCGAAGCTGCTGAAAAAAGCCAGATAGTTGCCGGGCGCTTGCGCAAATTGCCGCGCCATCAAGTCGACGATGGGCTGCACCGACGCACCGCGGTCGGCGTAGCGCGTCGAAATATCGCGGCGCAAATGCACGCTTAACTGCGCCGCAGAAAAAGGCGACGCCACGTCGACGCACAGCGTGTTTTCGGGCAAACCCAGCAGGTCGAGGAAATAGGCTGTGGGGCTCAAGGTGGCAGAAAACAAGGTGGCGGTGTGGGCTGCTGCGAAGCGCGCTTTCAGATGAGGCGCGGGCACGATGTTGCGAACGCACAGCACCGAGTCGGTGGGCTCTATTTCAGCGATGTCGCCGACTGCGATCAGGGTGATGTCGAACAGCGAATGGTCGGCGAAACTCTCACACATGCGCGCGAAATGCAGGGTGTCAAAGTACACACCGAGCAAGGCTGCAGGCAGGCCCTCGGGATGCGCCGCCAAGTGTTCAGAAAACGCGGCGTTCACATTGCTCAGCGCGC
>JBBRGA010000079.1:0-15657 GCA_038241115.1 Burkholderiales bacterium
TTGCTGCCCGAATTGCCGACTCACGACAAGCCCACGCAGGCGCGCCCGGCCTTCATCAATTTGCAGCAGTACTACGTCGAGGGCTACTTGATCGAGCGCGCGCTGGAGTTGCCGCTCATCGATATCCGCTGGTGCAACACCGTCACCGGTTTGACGCAGCACGCCGACCACACCGAGCTCACCATCCACACGCCCGACGGTCCCTACGCCGTGCACGCCGACTACATGGTGGCGTGCGACGGCTCGCGTTCGCCGCTGCGCGCGATGATGGGTTTGGAGACCGAAGGACGCGTGTTTCGCGACCGCTTCTTGATCGCCGATGTGCGCATGGACGTGGCCATGGTGGATGAGCGGCGCTTCTGGTTCGACCCGCCGTTTCACCCCAAGCAAAGCGTGCTGCTGCACAAGCAGGCCGACAGCATGTGGCGCATCGATTTCCAGTTGGGTTGGGACGCCGATCCCGAGGCCGAAAAGCAACCCGAGCGCATTGCGTCGCGCGTGCGCGCGCTGCTGGACAGCATCGGCGCTCAGGACGTGGGCTTCACCATCGGTTGGGCCAGCGTTTACACCTTCGCTTGCCAGCGCATGCAGCGCTTTCGGCACGACCGGGTCTTGTTTGCCGGCGATGCGGCGCACGGTGTGTCGCCGTTCGGTGCACGCGGTGCCAATTCAGGTGTGCAGGACGCCGACAACCTGGGGTGGAAATTGGCGCGCGTGGTGCGGGCCGAGTCGCCCGCGACGCTGCTTGACAGTTACGCCCTCGAGCGCGAATACGCGGCCGATGAAAACATTTTGAACAGCACGCGCGCCACCGACTTCATCACGCCCAAAAGCGAAATCAGCGCGTTGTTTAGAGACGCGGTGCTCGTCCTGTCGCGCAAGCATGCGTTTGCGCGGCGCGTGGTCAACAGCGGGCGCTTGTCGGTGCCGTCGACCTTGCACGGATCGGCACTGAACACTGCCGATGTCGATGAATTCAGCGGCTTGATGGTTCCCGGCGCACCGGCGCTGGACGCGCCTCTGGTTTGCGCGGGTCGCGGCACCTGGTTGCTCCAGGAACTGGGTGCCGATTTCACTTTTTTGGTGTTTGGCGAGGCGCCCTCGTGGGCCGACGAATTGATGCAGAAAAATGTAACGTTGAAAGTGCTGGCCATCGACAAGGAGATGGACACGTCTGGACACGCGGCCCAGCGCTACGATGGCCAAACTGGCACCGCGTACCTGCTGCGCCCTGACCAACATGTGTGTGCGCGGTGGCGGGCACCGACGCAGGCGGCGGTTGAAGCGGCCGTCGACGTGGCGTCGGGAACGGGAACGAGAACAGGAACAAGAACAGCGACAGCAAGGACGAAGGCAGAGGCAACCCCATGCTGAAACAAGTCTTGAACACCGACCCCAACCTCGACAGCGCAGACGATTTCTACGAAGCGCTTATTCATGCGCACCGCGATTTGTTGCCCGAACAAAGCCACGCCATGAACGCCAAGTTGATCTTGCTGTTGGCCAATCACGTCGGCAGCCAAAGCGTGCTGGTGCAAGCCCTGTGCGCAGCGCGCGAGGCCACGTTGGTTCACCACGAAGATGCGCATCTTTGACGCCCGTCCATGATCTCTTCAGACTCCCTTCCCGTGGCACTTGAATACCAATCCGGCTTTGGCAACGAGTTTGCGAGCGAGGCCTTGCTGGGTGCGTTGCCCGTGGGCCGCAACAGCCCGCAGGCCGTCGCACACGGCTTGTATGCCGAATTGCTCAGCGGCACCGCATTCACCGCGCCGCGCGCCGACAACCGGCGCACCTGGCTGTACCGCCGCGCGCCTTCAGTCATGGTGGGCGGCTACGCGCCCCTTGCACAGAGCATGTGGAAATCGGGCGCCAAAGACGGCGTGGCCGCGCCCCCAGACCCGATGCGCTGGGCTGCTCTGGCCGTGCCTGCGGCCGACGAGCAAGCGCTTGATTTTGTGGACGGCCTGCACACCATGGCGGTCAACGGCGACGCCGACTCGCAAAGCGGCATGGCCGCGCACGTCTACCTGGTCAACCGGTCCATGACGCAGCGCGCCTTGGTCAACGCCGATGCTGAAATGCTGATCGTTCCGCAGCAAGGCGAGTTGACCGTCGTCACTGAGTTGGGCTGTCTGCGAGTCGCACCGGGCGAAGTGGCTTTGTTGCCGCGCGGTGTGGCATTTCAAGTTCAGGTGACTGGGCCTTCGCGTGGCTATGTGTGCGAAAACTACGGCGCGCACTTCCGCTTGCCCGAGCTCGGACCCATCGGCAGCAACGGCTTGGCCAATGCGCGCGACTTTTTGGCACCCGTGGCGGCGTTCGAACGCGGCCTGGATCAGCCTTGGCAAATCGTCAAAAAGTACGGCGGCAGCCTGTGGGCCGCAGCGGCAAAGGCCTCACCGTTCAACGTGGTGGCGTGGCACGGCAACCTGGTGCCCATGAAGTACGACACCGCCAACTTCATGACGCTGGGCTCCATCAGCTACGACCATCCTGACCCGAGCATTTTCACGGTGTTGACGTCGCCAAGCGACACGACGGGGGTGGCCAATTGCGATTTCGTGATCTTCCCGCCGCGCTGGTTGGTGGCCGAGAACACCTTCCGCCCGCCTTGGTACCACCGCAACCTGATGAGTGAATTCATGGGCCTGGTGCAAGGCCAATACGACGCCAAACCCGAAGGCTTCAAACCCGGCGGCATCAGCCTGCACAACTGCATGGTGCCCCACGGGCCCGACGCAGATGCGTTCACGCGCGCCAGCAACGCAGAGTTGTCACCCCAAAAATTGACCGACACCCTGGCCTTCATGTTCGAGAGCCGCTGGCGCTTTTTACCGACCGAATTTGCGATGCAGTGCGGGGCTTTGGATGCAGGCTACCGCGGGTGCTGGAGCGGTTTGAAGGCGGCGCCGATTTAGTCCGTCAGATGGAGTCATGCCGAAGTCACGCTTGATTGTTGTGGAGCGAGACTTCGACACCTCAGCCCGAACGCGTCTCAGTCAGTGTTTCTGTTGAGCGAGTTGCACTGAGCGCCGCGTCTTCTTCTCCGCTCCAGCCCGCTTTTGCCTTGCGCTGTTCCGCCTCGCCGCGCTCTTGTGCGAACAGCTCTTCCAACTGTTGACGCCCTTGCTTGGCTGCCGCAATCAACTTGTCTTCGTCTTTCCAAAGCGGTGCCATCTTGTCGAGCTGATCGATGTTGTGGCGCTTGAACCGCAAGGCCAGATTGCGCGCTTGATGGGGCTGCCAGCCCAGGGTTTCCAGCACGGTGCGCCCGCTGATCAGGGCCGCATCGAAGGTCTCGCGCTCGATGAACTGCACGCCCAAACTGCGCAGCGCGTAGTAGTGCTCGGTGTTGCGCGCACGCGCCACCAAACTGAGGTTGGGAAAGTGCTGCAGCGCCATCTTGGCCACCTCCACGCTTTGCGCCATGTCGTCGATCGCCAGCACCATCACCTTGGCCTGCGCCGCGCCCGCCACCCGCAGCAAATCAAGCCTTGTGGCGTCCCCGTAAAAAACGCGCCAACCAAAGCGGCGAAAGGCTTCGATGGACTCGGCGTCGTGGTCGAGCAAGGTGGGTTTGATGCCGTTGGCAAACAGCAAGCGCGCCACGATTTGTCCGTATCGACCCGAGCCGGCGATGATGACGCTCTGGTTTTGCGGCTCATTGATTTCAGTCGCCGTGCGGGCTGACTGGCCTGCCAATTTGGGAATGATCCAGCGGTCGGCCGCCACCAGCATCAGCGGTGTAAGCAACATCGAAATCGCCACCGCCGCCACCAAAAATGACGACGCGGGCGCGCTGATCACACCCGCTTGTGCTGCGGTTTGAAACACCACAAAGCCAAACTCGCCGCCTTGCGCCAGCAAGATCATGAACACCGGTCGCTCGGGTTTGGGCAAAGGCATGGCACGGCCCATCGCCCACAGAACCGCAAACTTCAGCAGCAAAAAACCCAGCACGACGGCGGCCATGAGCAGCGGCTCGTTGAGCACGACTTTGAAATCGATGCTCATGCCCACGGCAATGAAAAACAGGCCCAGCAACAGGCCCTTGAAGGGCTCGATGTCGGTTTCAAGTTCTCGCCGGTATTCGCTTTCGGCCAACAACACACCGGCCAAAAATGCGCCCAGCGCCATCGACAAACCCACCGACTGCATCAGCGCGGCCGTGGCCACCACCAGCAGCAACGAGGCTGCCGTGAAGATCTCGGGCGTGTCACTGCGCGCAATCCAGCGCAGGGCAGGGCGCAACAACAAGCGCCCACCGAGCACGATGGTGGCAATCACGCCCAGCGCCTTGGCGGCACCCAGCCAGCCGCCACCATCACTGGTGTGGGCGCCAGCCACGGCCAACAAGGGCAGCAACGCCAGCAAGGGGATGGCGGCCACGTCTTGCAGCAGCGACACGCTGAGCACGCTTTGGCCCGAGGTGGTGTTCATCAAGTTGCGCTCGTTGAGCACGCCCAAACCAATCGCTGTGCTCGACAGCGCGAGGCCCACGGCGGCCACCAAAGCCAGTCGCCAATCGACGCCCGCCAAAACCGCCACGCCCAACATCAATGCGGCCGACCCAAACAGTTGCACGCTGCCCCAACCAAAAATGGGTTTGCGCAGTTGCCACAAGCGGCGCGGCTCCAGTTCCAGGCCCACCAAAAACAGCATCAAGACCACGCCAAATTCGGCGAAATGCAGCATGTCCTGAGGGTCGGTCACAAACTTCAAACCCCACGGGCCAATCAAAATTCCGGCGCCCAGATAGCCAATGATGGAGCCCAAGCCCAGAAATTTGGCCAGCGGCACGGCGAGCACCGCCGCCGCCAGGTACACCATCGTCCCGGTCAGCCAAGAGGTTTGTTCCATCAGGTGAGCGCCTTCAATTTTTGTTCATCGACCGTCGCCTCAAGCCGCGGCCGCGCCGACACCGGCACCTCGCAATCCACGCAGTTGTCCAACTCGGCCAACTCGGGCCAATCGGGGTAGCTGCTCAGGCGCTGCGCGTAAATCGCGGCGTGGTCCGCCAAATCGATCTCGCTGACTTGATGTGCGCCGTGCAGCAACATCGGTTGCAAAAACCGCATGCCGCAGAGCGCGGCCGTTTGTTCATACGGCGGCAAAAAAGCGTCGAAAAAGTAGCGGTTGTAGCTGTCCGGTTGGTAAGAGTCTTCGGGCCCGCCGGTGGTGGCCACCAGCCACACATCTTTGCCGCGTAGGGCGTTGCCTTTGGGGCCGTAGGCCCAGTTGAAGGCCAGCACCTCGTCGAGGTAGAGCTTCATCATCGGCGTCATGCCGTACCAATGAACGGGGTGCTGCCACACCACCAGCTTGGCGTTACGCAGCGCGAGTTGTTCGGCGGCCACATCGATCAGGTAGTCGGGGTAGCGCGCATACAGATCGCGCACCTGCACTTTCGGCTGGTCTTGCGCGGCCTTGAACAAGCGGCTGTTGGCACGCGACGACTCCAGCGACGGATGGGCCAGGATGACCAATACGTCAGCGAGCAAAGTGGATGGTTCAGGTGTGGTCATGCCCTTAACATTAACTGATAAGCACCAAATAGACACGCCTGCTGATGCGCGTTTTGGCCCATCTAAAAAGGCATCGAGCGGTGGGTGTTCGACCCGCTCGCTGGCTTGCACCGCAAGCGCTGACGTGTTTTTTGCGGCAAGTCTTTATTCGTTCACTTCACACCAGAAAGCCATCATGCGCACCTTCAAGAACCTCACAGACCTTCAGCCCTTGGTCGGTCAAAACATCGGCGCCAGCGACTGGATCGGCGTCGATCAAGAGCGCATCAACCTCTTTGCCAAAGCCACCGGCGACGAGCAGTGGATACATGTGGACCCCGTTCGAGCCGCGGCAGGCCCTTTCGGCACACCGATTGCGCACGGCTTTTTGACGCTGTCGCTGTTGCCCGAAATGTTTGCCTCGGCCTTCGAAGTGCAAGACACCCGCATGGGCGTCAACTACGGCCTCAACCGCGTGCGCTTCCCGGCGCCGGTGCCAGTGGGCAGCCGCTTGCGTGGCAATTTCGTGCTGACGGCTTACGAGCCTCTCGAAGGCGGCGCTCAAATCACAGTGGAAGTGACCATGGAGCGCGAAGGCTCGGTCAAGCCGGTGTGCGTGGCCGAGTCGATAGGTCGGCGCTATGTGTGAAGCCGAGCCGTGTGAAACCAAGCCGTGTGAAAACAAGCCGCTTCAGCTGTCTGTGCACGTCGATACAACCGAGAAATTTCTGCCATGACCACACCCATTCAACCGCGCTGGAAGCACGACGGCGTCTGCGTTGTCAGTGCCGACCAGCTTGACCCGAACACCGCGCAAACGCCCGGCATGGACCGCAAGGCGGCGATCAACTTTGCGCGCACCGGGGCTCAAAAATTGTGGGCCGGCACGGTGCACATCCATCCTGACGCCAAGACAGGCGCGCATCACCACGGCGCGCTGGAGAGCGTGATCTTCGTCGTCAAAGGTCGCGCCCGAATGCGCTGGGGCGACGCGCTCGAGTTCACCGCCGAAGCCGGTCCGGGCGACATCATCTACGTGCCGCCTTATGTGCCGCATCAGGAAATCAATGCCAGCGCCACCGAAACCTTGCAGTGCGTGTTGGTGCGCAGCGACGGCGAGGCGGTGGCGGTGAATCTGGACATCGCGCCGGTGGAGCAGCCCGAAAGCGTGGCCTGGATCGACCCCATCCATCGCGCCTGAGTCGCACATGAGTGGCGCTTGAGTCGCGCCTGAGTCGCGTTTTTGCGGGACTTGCGCAATGAAATCGACGGCCCGACGCGGACCGTCATTCAGCTCTTTCTCGGTGAGCACTTGCACCGGATGCACTGCAACAGATGCTCAGTTCACTCCGACTGTTTGGCGGCTTGTCAACCCTGAGAATTCAGGCCATGCCAACGTCCCTTCCCCTGCGTCATCAACACCAGGAGGAGCTGCTGCTCAAGCACTTGCGTTCCTTTCTGGGCATCCTTGATGAAGCCGCCATTCAGACGGTGCGCGGTCGACTGCGCTGGGTGGAAGTGTCTGGCGGCGAGACGCTCATGCGCCAGGGCGATCGCGGCGAAGCCTTGTATTTGCTGGTCAGCGGGCGGCTGCGCGTCTACATCGAAGAAGACCAGAGAAGCCGCGTGGTGCGTGAGATTGCACGCGGCGAAGTGGTCGGTGAAATGAGCCTGTACACCGACGCGCCGCGCTCGGCCACCTTGGTGGCCATTCGCGACTCTGTGCTGGTCAGCATGGACAAGGCCGACTTCAACCACCTGCTGGCCACCAGCCCGGTGGTGTCGATGGCGCTGACGCGGCAGATCATTCAGCGCCTTCAAACCGAGCGCGATCCGACAGTGATCGACAAGCCCGTCACCATGGCGCTGCTGCCCGTCAGTGCCAACGTGGACGGTGCAGCCATTGCGGCGACGCTGGCCGAGCATTTGTCTGCCAAAGGCAAAGTGGGTCTGCTCGATTCGGCCGCGATGGTGAAGTACTTTCAACAAGCGGGGCTGGTTTACGGGAAGGAACTTGGGTCGGTACTCAGCGGCGAAGCGGGTGCGGGGCAGCGCCGCAACATCGCCATGCTGCTGGACGAAATCGAAAGTGCGCACGACTACGTGCTGTTGGTGGCGGACGACCACCCCAGCGAATGGACGCAGGTGTGCCTGCGCCACGCCGACGAGATCTTGTTGCTGGCAGACGCCAGTGCGCCGCCCTTGTTGCACCTCAGTGAGCAGCATTTTTTGGTGGACCGACCGCCGCGTGCGGAAGCGGCCGAAATCCTGGTGCTGCTGCACAGCGCCACCACAGCGCACCCCACCGGCACGGCAGCCTGGTTGAATCGACGCAGCGTGAGTTCGCACCTGCATTTGTGCCCTTCAAAGCCTGCCGACATGGCAAGGCTGGCGCGCATCCAGTCGCGCACCGCGGTGGGTCTGGTTTTGGCGGGTGGCGGTGCGCGCGGCTTTGCGCATCTGGGCGTGTACCGCGCGCTGCGCGAACGGGGTATCGAAGTGGACTATGTGGGTGGCACCAGCATCGGCGCGGTCATGGCGGCGCTGATCGCCAGCGACTTGCCGTTCGACACAGTCAAGGCCATCGCGAGCGAATCCTTTGCCCGCAACCCCACCGGCGACTTCACGTTTTTTCCGTTGATCTCGCTGTTCAAGGGCCAGCGGCTGCGCGCCATCGTCACTGAAGCGGTGCACCGAATCGGCGGCCAAGGCGCGCACGTCGAAGACCTCTGGAAAAACTACTTTTGTGTTGCCACCAATTTTTCCAAGGCTTGTGAGGTGGTGCTGCAGCGCGGTGATTTGATCAAAGCCGTGCTGTCCAGCGTGGCCATTCCTGGGGCGCTGCCGCCGGTGGTGATGGACGGCGACTTGCTGTTCGACGGCGGTACTTTCAACAACTTTCCGGTCAACCTGATGCGTCTGCAACGCGGCGTGGGCACCGTCATCGGCGTGGACCTGAGCAGCACCAAAACGCGCCGCATCGAGTTTGCCGAGATGCCCGGCGTCTGGGCCTTGCTGCGCGACAAATTGCGGGCCCGCAAAAATCGGCGCTTCAAATTGCCCAGCCTGCCCAACTTGCTGATCAACACCACGGTGCTGTACAGCATGTCTCGTCAGAAGCAGGCCAAAGCCCTGACCGACATCTACATCAATCCGCCGCTGGACCGCATCGGCATGCTCGACTGGTCACAGTTTGAAATCGTGGTGCAGCAGGGCTATCTGCATGCGCTGAACGTGCTGGGCGAGGTGGATGCGTCCGACGCCAAAGCTGCGCCCAGCAGTTCAGCCGCGTCGATGTGAGTTTTCGGGCGCGTCACTGGAACACCACCGTCTTGTGCCCGTTCACCAGCACCCGCCGTTCGGCGTGCCACGTCACTGCGCGTGCCAGCACCGAGCTCTCAACATCGCGGCCGATGGCGGTCAGTTCAGCCACGTCCATCGCGTGTGTGGCACGTGCTGTGCCTTGCTCAATGATCGGGCCTTCGTCCAAATCGGCGGTCACGTAGTGGGCGGTGGCACCGATGGTTTTCACGCCCCGGTCGAACGCCTGTTGGTAGGGCCGCGCGCCTTTGAAGCTGGGCAAAAAAGAATGGTGAATGTTGATCGCCTTTCCCGCCAGAGCGCGGCACAAGTCGTTGGACAGCACCTGCATGTAGCGCGCCAGCACCACCAGTTCAGCGCCTTCTTGTTTGACGATGTCGAGCAGTTTGGCTTCGGCCTGCGCCTTGGTGTTGGGCGTCACGGGAATGTGATGGAAAGGGATGTTGTGTGAGGCCGCCAGTTGGTAGAAGTCGCGGTGGTTGGAGACGATGGCTTTGATGTCCAGCGGCATAAAGTTGCTGCGGTGACGGAACAGCAAATCGTTCAGACAGTGCCCCAACTTGCTGACCATGATGACGGTGGGCAAGCGCGCCGCAGCGTTGTGCAACTCCCACGTCATTTGCAGGGTGCCGGCCAAAGCGGCGAAGCCTTCACGCAACGACGATTCAGTCTCGCCAGCGGCGCATTCGAAGCGGGTGCGCATGAAAAACAAACCGGTGGTTTGATCGTTGTACTGCGCGGCTTCTGTGATGTTGGCCCCAAGCGCCGCCAGGAAACCCGTGACAGCGTGAACGATGCCGCGGCGGTCGGGGCAAGACAGGGTCAGGATGTAAGCGTTGGACAAAGACGTTCTCCGGTCTGAGGTGGGGTGTTCAGGCAAGTTGGGCTGAATTAGAACCGGGCCTGGAAGCCAATGCGCTCAGACTGCACTCTGCCCCTCCCGTCAGACAAGCCCAGTGCGCGCGCGTTCATCCGATGAAGTGTTCACACATCTTTACCGCCCAGCCACCCCACAGTTACCCCTGCCCATCAGTCTTCAAGCACGGGAAAGTGACCCGTTTTCAAAAGGGGATGACGATGACGAAGACGATGACGAAGACTTTGAAAAACGCAGGCAAATTGGGCTTGAAGCGCACTTTTTGGAGCGGGGTGGTGGCGGTGGTGGCCGTGATGGCGTTGTCGGCCTCGGGTACGGTCTGGGCTCAGCACGGGCATGGCGCTGGTGGCATGGGCATGGGCATGGGCATGAGCATGGGCAGCCCGGAACGCATGGGCCGCATGATGGATCACTTGCTGGACGGATTGAACGCCACTGATGCACAACGCAGCCAGATCAAGCAAATTGCGCAAGCCGCTGGCACCGACATGAAGATGCAGCGCGAAGGCAACCGCGCGCTCCAGGAAAAGGCCATGCAAATATTCACTGCGCCCACGGTGGACGCGGCCGCCGCTGAACAGGTTCGTCAGCAAATGCTGGTGCAGCACGACCAAATGAGCAAGCGCACCATGCAGGCCATGCTGGACGCCAGCAAGGTGCTGACGCCCGAGCAGCGCACCAAGTTGGGTGAGCGGATGAAACAGCGTGGCGACGGTATGCGCGAACGCATGAAGCGCATGGAAGGTGATCGCCGCGAGCCGCCGAAGTCGTGATTTATTGATTCTTGTGGTGAGGCGGTCGTGATTCAGGCGTTTGCGCCTCGCTGAACACGCTGACACCGGTTCGCACTTTGCGAGCCGGTGCCTTTTTGAGTTTCAATCCAGTCAACTCAATACTTGCCGACCATGACCTCGCGCCTCTTGCTCATCGATGACGACACCCGCCTTGCTGCCATGGTGAGCGACTACCTGCGCGCCTCAGGCTTTGATGTGGAACATGCCGGCAGCCTGGCTGCGGGCCGCGAACAACTGTCCACCCAGATGTTCGACGCCGTGGTGCTGGACCTGATGCTACCCGACGGCGACGGCCTTGATTTGTGCCGCGAGCTGCGCGCGAATCCGCGCACGCGCCAGCTGCCGCTGTTGATGCTGACCGCGCGCGGTGAGCCGCTGGACCGCATCGTTGGCCTTGAGCTGGGCGCTGACGATTACTTGCCCAAACCGTTTGAGCCGCGCGAATTGCTGGCCCGTGTCAAGGCGCTGCTGCGCCGCGCCACGCCGCCATCCGCAGCCGATGACGTGCTGCGCTTTGGGCGCCTGGAAATTGACCTCGGTGAACGTGTGGCGCGCCTCAGCGGCAAGCCCTGTGACCTCACCAGCCATCAATTCGATCTGCTGGTGGTGCTGGCACAGAGCCCGGGGCGCGTGCTCACGCGCGACCAGATCATGGACGCTCTCAAAGGCCACCCACTCGAAGCGTTCGACCGCTCGATCGACGTGCACATTTCACGCATTCGCGCCCTCATCGAAGACGACCCGAAGAACCCGCGACGCGTGCTGACAGTGCGCGGAGCAGGCTATGTGTTTGCGCGCAAACAAGACGCCGATGACGCCAGTTAAAGGCGCCTCGGCAAGCTGTACAGACCCCAACCGCTCATGACCCGACGTCCATGCGCACACTGACGCTACGCATCTACCTCACCGTCGTCGCGGTGTTGTTGCTATTTGCGTTGGTGTCAGGCTGGGTGTTTCAGCTGCACATTTCCAAAGAACGCGCGCGCAGCGAAGGCATGTTGTCCGACCGCATGGCCGCCTGGGGCGACTTGATTCAGCGCTCGCTGCCGCCCAGCGACTCGCCGCACAGCGAACAAGCGGTCGCACTGCGCGATTGGTCGCAGCGGCTGCGCATTCCGCTGGCTCTGGACGATGCCAAGGGTGAGCGCATCGCCGCGTCGGATTCCTACAGCCGGCGCCAGGGCGACAGGCCACAACGCGGTTTTGCACTGCGCCTTGACGACGGCCGAACGCTGTGGGTCATGAGGCCGGGCGGGCGGCCGGGTGCGCCGCCAGGGGTGCGGTCAGGTATGCGGCCAGAGATGAGGCCAGAGATGAGGCCAGAGATGAGGCCCGGCGGCCCTGGTTCTGCCGATGATGCGGCCGCTGGTGCGCCGAAAAACGCCGTTGAAAGCCAAGCCGAAATCCAGGGTCCTGAGCGTTTTGACCGCGCGCAGCGCGTCGAGCGCGGCCCTCCCGGCGCGCCCGGCGAAGGGCAATTCCCATTCATCGGCAACTTGCCGTTCTTGACACCCGGTTTCATTGCGCCCGAATGGCGAAGTGGCGTGGGTCTGGCGGCTGTCTTGTTGCTGCTTTTTGTCGCGGTGGCCGCGGGCGCATGGCCTGTGGTGCGTCAACTCACACGGCGTCTGCAGGCGCTGCAATCCGGCGTTGAGAAGTTTGGCGCTGGCGCGCTCGACCACCGCGTCGAAGTGTCGGGCCGCGACGAAGTGGCCGCCGTGGCCAGCAGCTTCAACCAGGCCGCCGCGCGCGTCGAGGCGCTGGTGCGCTCGCACCAGTCGCTGCTCGCCAACGCCAGCCACGAGCTGCGCTCGCCACTGGCGCGCATGAAGATGGCCGTGGCGATGATGGACGGCGCCGCGCCCGAGCAACAGGCCACACTGAAGCGTGAAGTCGACACCAACATCGCCGAGCTGGACGCCTTGGTGGAAGAGGTGCTGTTGGCCAGCCGTTTGGACGCCGTCAAGAACATCGATGTATTTGAGGACGTGGATTTGCTGGGCTTGGCCGCAGAAGAAGCCGCGCGAGTGGGCGCCGTTTTAGAGAGCCAAGTCGATGCGCATTTCGTGGTTCAAGGCAACGAGCGTTTGCTGCGCCGCGCCGTGCGCAATTTGCTGGAAAACGCCAAACGCTACGGCGGTGCAGACGTCAACGTCAATTTGCTTCGCGTCGATTTGCCCATGCAAAAAGGCGTCACGCAAATACACGTCTGCGACCGCGGCCCCGGCGTCAACCCCGCGCAACGCGAGCGCATCTTCGAGCCCTTTTACCGGCTGCCCGGCCACGCCGAACAGGCCGGCGGCGTGGGTCTGGGCCTGAGCCTGGTCAAGCAGATTGCCCAGCGCCACCACGGCAGCGTGAGCTGCGAAGCGCGTGAGGGCGGGGGCAGTTGTTTTGTGCTGAGTTTGCCTGCGGCTTGAGCCGGCAAAAATGATGGCCAGCCTGTGTCGCGCCGAGCTTCAGCACAGCCGCTGACTCAGAGCGTGCTTGCGCGGATTTGCATTTGCCACGCCAAGGCACGGTGTGTCGGCGCTGTTCCCGATTGCAATGCGGCCAGCAGCACTTCTGCAGCTTGCACACCGATTTGATGGCGCGGCAGGTTCACGCTGCTGAGTGGGGGTTGCAGTTGTCGGCTGATGGGGAAGTCACCAAAGCCAATGAGCGCGAGTTGGGCGGGTATTTGAACGCCGCGCGCCTGCGCTTCCAGCAAGGCACCGCAGGCGAGGTGGTCGTTGGCAAACGCGGCTGCGCTGATCGGCGGGCCCGGCAGCGACAGCAGCTGCGCCAGTGCCAAGCGGCCACATTCGAAGGCGTCGCCCGCGGGCGGTTTGATGAGCTGAACGGTGGCGGCGTCGCGCTTGTGAGCACGCGAATGGTCGCGAGCCGCCTCGCGAAAACCGGCCCCGCGCACATGCGCGCGAAAGTCTTCGACCACGCCGCTGTCGACATAGGCCAGATGCCGGTGACCGCGCGACAGCAGGTGCTCGGCCATCGCTCGGCCTACGGCGTGGTGGTTGAAGCCGACTTGGCTGATGTGCTGCTGCGTGTCGACCGATGCTGCATTGCTGTGGCTCGGTTGATCCCAAATTTCCACGACCGGTGTTCGGCTGCGCTGCGCCGCATTCAGCAGCAGCAAAGCGCCCTTGGTGTGATGTCGCCCCGTCACCACCAGCGCACTCGGAGACCAGGCCAACACCGCGCGAACTTGCGCTTCCTCGCGCTCCAGGGAATATCCGCTGGACGCCAGCATCAGTTCGTAGCCAGAGGCTTGCAAGGTGTCGCTCAAACCTTGCACCGTCTCGGAAAAAATCGAGTTGGCAATGCTCGGAATGATGGCGGCGACCATGCGCGAGTGCCCGCTGGCGAGCTGCCCTGCCTGCTTGTTCGGCAGGTAGCCGGTGGCCGACAAGGCAGCTTGGATGCGCAGCGCCGTGGCGGCGGCCACCACACCCGGTTCGCGCAGGTAACGCGACACGGTGATGGAGGTCACGTCTGCCTGGGCTGCAACATCTTGCAGCGTCACTCTGCCGTGGCCTCGACGGCTGCGCGCCAGCGCCAAGGCCGGTGAGGTCGTGGACGCTTCGGGCGCGACTGCTTCAGCCGAAATGGCCGAGGGCACAGGGTTTTTCTTGATGGACGGCATGGGCGTGAGTGATTAATGTTAGCGGTAACAGACGTTGACGACATCCCTTAAAACCCGTTGTTCCCCCGTTGGTCACCGAATGATTTCTGAATGACCCGAGCCCTCACCGATTTGCGCAGCCGCCGCTGGTTTGCCGCCAGCGACATGCGCGCTTTTGCGCACCGCCAGCGCATCCAGCAAATGGGTTTGCGCCGCGAAGACGTTCTGGAAAAGCCGATCGTGGCCATCGTCAACACGTGGAGTGATTTGTCGCCTTGCCATGCGCATTTGCGCGAGCGCGCCGAAAGCGTGAAGCGCGGCGTGTTGATGGCCGGTGGCTACCCGTTCGAGTTGCCCGCGATGAGCCTGGGCGAGGTCATGGTCAAGCCGACCACGATGCTGTACCGCAACTTTTTGGCCATGGAAGTTGAGGAACTGCTGCGCTCATTGCCCATCGACGGCGTGGTGCTTCTGGCAGGCTGCGACAAAACAACGGTGGGCACGGTGATGGGTGCGCTGAGCATGGGTCTGCCCACGCTGTTGTGCCCGGCGGGGCCGATGCTGAATGACCGCTACCAAGGCAAAACTGTGGGCGCGGGCACACACACCCGCATGTTTTGGGACGAGTACCAAGCCGGACGCGTGAGCGCCGCCGAGATGGTGCATTTGGAGTCGCGCATGACGCGCTCGCCCGGCACCTGCAACACCATGGGTACCGCCAGCACCATGACCAGCATGGTTGAGGCTTTGGGCTTGGCGTTGCCGGGCTCCACCAGCATTCCGGCCATGGACTCGGCCCACACGCGCATGGCCACCACCTGCGGTGAGCGCATCGTGCAGATGATTTGGGACGATCTCACACCGCAGCGACTGCTCACGCGCGGCTCGTTCATCAACGCAGTGGTGGTGCAAATGGCGCTGGGCGGTTCGACCAATGCGGCGGTGCACATCATTGCGATGGCGGGGCGCGCCGGCGTGAACTTGACGCTGGACGATCTTGACACTGTGGCGCGCCGCGTGCCGATCATTGCCAACCTGTTCCCGGCTGGCGACAAGTTGATGGAAGATTTTTATTACGCGGGCGGCTTGCCCGCACTGATGAATCAGATCAGAGCCGAACTGTCGCTGGATGAACTCACCGTCACCGGCCGCACGGTAGGCGACAACATCGCGCAGAGCAAAGTTCTGGATGCAGCGGTGATCCGGCCGCTGAGCGACCCCGTCAGCACCGGCAGTTCGCTGGCCGTGCTGCGGGGCAATCTAGCGCCCGAGGGCGCGGTGATGAAAGCCTCTGCCGCCAACGCCAAGTTCTTCCGGCACACCGGACGCGCCTTGGTGTTTGACAGTCAGCCGCAAATGCTGGCCGCCATGGCTGACATGGAATTGGACGTCGACGAAAACACCGTGCTCGTGCTGCGCAACGCGGGTCCTGTGGGCGCGCCGGGCATGCCCGAGTGGGGCGGTTTGCCCATCCCTAAAAAGTTGCTGCTCCAGGGAGTGCGTGACATGGTGCGTTTGTCAGACGCGCGCATGAGC
>JBBRGA010000080.1:0-15520 GCA_038241115.1 Burkholderiales bacterium
CCTGATGCGTCATGTCGCAACGCCAGCACCGCACTGGCAGTCCACCACGCGCCAAGCGCCGCGGCGAGCGCGGCCAAGCTTCGGCCGGCGGCTATTTGGCTGTCCAGCGAATAGGCGTTGCACAGGCGCAGGTCGGTGCTGGCGAAGTAAAGGCCAGCCCACACCAACATCGGCAGCGCGGTGCCCACAAAAAACAGTTGCAGCACCAAAGGAGCGCGTCTCGCAGACTTTTGCAGCAGCACGCCGCAAGCCCATAGGCTGATCAGTTTTAGCGCGTCGGTGCCCGGCACCACCAAGGCGCGGTCGATGCTGGAGGGCAGCATCCAATAGGCCAGCACCAAAAAGGCAGCCAGCCCGCCGGTCAGCCCAAATTGGTTCCAGGCCGATGGCCTTCGGTACCGTGGTCTGAACGGGTAGGCAGTGAGGTTTTGTGCAGTTGACCAACCGGCCAGAATCAACAACGGCATCTGCACCACCATGTGCCACACCATGCTTTGCTCGATCAAGTGGCGCAGCGCAGGCGCTGACATCAACGCGGCAGCCAAAGTCAATGCCACGCTCGCAGTCCATGCCGCAGCACCTGCCACTGTGCGGCGTTGCCCAAGAGGCCGCGGTATTGCGCTCATCGCTGACGCGTTTTCTTTGCTGTTGCTTGTGCTGTTGCCTGTGCCGTTGTCAGTGCCCTTGCCGTTTCCAGGGCCGCCTCCAGCGCCAACGCGGGCGTGCTGGTGTCAATGATGCGAACTAGCTGAGCGTCGGAATTAACGATGTGCAAAGCCGCGTTGTGCTCGAACTCACCCAAGGGCGCGGGCAACACGACGATGCCAAATGCGTCAAGCAAGCGTTGTCGGTCTTGTGGCGCCACCAAACTCAGCAGCTGCCAAGACTCGGGGTTGGCACGCATGCGCGTGGCGTAGTCGCGCAGTGCGGCGGCGTTGTCGTTTGCCGGGTCGAAGCTGATGGACAGCAGGCCCACGCCCTCAAACGGGCTTTCACCGCCGCCGCTTGGCTCAAGCTGCGCTTGCATCTGTTGATAGGTCATTCCCAGGGCACTGCACAGCGTTTGACAGCGTGTGTAGATGAAGTTCACGACCCAGACCTTGTTGCTGGCCTTCAGCCATGCATGCAAGCTGTGCGGCGTGCCGCTGGCGTCCAGCAATTGAAGGTCGGGCAGGGCCTGCGGGGCACGTTCAACTTGTGAGCGGCGCAGTGCTTCGGTGGTGAAAGCGCTGCCTTGTTCGGTGGCCTGAAGCAGCAGTGCCAGACCCAACAAAAGCGCCAGCGTGCTGGCCGCAAAAGTTTTTAAAAGACCTGGAGATTCGCTGCTGTCAACCAGGCCACTGGCGGGTGGATCGGTGTTCACGGTGGGCTGCGCTTTCGAGACCGCCACGCTCAAGCTTCGCTTCACGAACCCGCTTTGAGCCCCGCGCCGCCTGCGTAAGGTGCGGCCTGATCCTTTGTAGCTTCGCGTTGTGCCTGAACAGCCTTGGCCGTAATCGGCGTGCCTTGATTGCCCCAGTCTGTGCGGATGTAGGTCATCACGGCGGCCAGATCGTCGTCGCTCATGGACTTCCACGCGGGCATGGCGCCGTTGTAGGTGTTGCCCTTGACCACCATCTCGCCGTTCACGCCGTGCAGCAAGATATTGATCAACACTTTGTCGTCACCCAATACCCATTCCGATGCAACCAGCGGCGGGAACACGCCTGACAGTCCAGCGCCGGTGGCTTGATGGCATGCAGAACATTTGCCCGCAAAAATTTGTTTGCCGTCTGCCGTAGCTGCCGCACCACCTGCCACCACGACGGCCGGGCGCAGGGTTGCCACGCTGCGTTGGTCGCCGTAGGCCGATGCTTCGCCCGAAGGTGTGATGTAAATGTAGAAGGCACCCCACATAGCCATGGCGCCTAAGAACATCACCAAAAACCAAGGCAGCGGGCGTATGCCTTCATCAGGGTCTTCGTTTTCGCGCTGTCGCTGAAGGCTTTTGGCTTCGGCGGCAGAGATTGGCTTGGAGGGCTTGTCAGAATTCGGTGCGCTCATGGCTTTGTCCCTTGCGCTGGAGCCGAGGCAGGCAGAGCTGCCAGCGGCGTGTAGGTGCGGTCCAAGGAAATCAAATAACTCACCAAGGCCAGCGCCTCTGGTTTGGCCACCACCACCTCGCCCTCTTTGGCCACACCTGGCGGCAGGGTGAGCACCACATCGTTGGTCTGCGCGGCGCCCTTTTTGACTTCAAACAGGTAGGGATACGCCGGCATGATCGAGCCCGGCGAGTAGGCGCGCGGCGCATAAAGGTGACCCAGGTGCCAGGCCTGACTGGGCTGACGCGCGCCGATGTTCAGCAAGTCGGGCCCGGTACGCATCGTGCCCAACAAGTGCGGCGTGTCGTATGCATAGTCGGCTGCCACCGAGGCACGGCCCCAGCCGCGGGTGGCGTCTGGCGCCTGTTTGATGTCGCGCGGTTGCTGCGAGTGGCAGTACACGCAGCCGTTGGCGATGTAGACCTGCCGGCCCTCGAGTTGTACTGCCGTGTAAGGCTTCAGTGCCGCTGGCGCTCGCACGTTTTTCAGCAGCATGTAGGGCATCACAACCAACAAGGCGGTCGCGCCGCTGAGGATCACCATGGCACCCGTGACGATGCGCATCTCGTCCATTTCCCATACGCTTTTACGGGCGCCGGGTGTCGAACCTGGAGCGGCCTTCATGCTGCAACTCCGCGCGTGAAGCGCCTTGGAATGAGCGATGTGCCCAGCAAGGCGGCGCCCAAACGGCGCGGACCGAATTTCCAGCCCATGGCAAAGAAGTGCGCCGCGAACACAAGGTGTCCCAGTGTCATCAACGAACCGCCCAGGCTGCGCGCTTTCAAGTAAGGCAGCGTCAAGGTGACCGATTCCATGAAGGGTGTTTTAGCGTCCAGCATGGCCAGTCCTTGCAACCAACCGCCGATGGAAAGGCCGGTGAAGTAAATCGCGAAGCCAACTACGACCAACCAAAAGTGCACAGAAATCAAGCGCGGGTAAGGCCATTCCCAATTCATCACGCGAGGCATGATGAAGTAGATAGAGCCGAACATGATCATTGTGAAAAAGCCGTACAGCCCCAAGTGCGCATGGGCCACGGTGTAGTGTGTGAAGTGAGTCAGTGTGTTGACTGACCGCAGCGCCTGCAGCGAGCCCTGCACCGAAGCGGCGGTGTACATCATTGCGCCCAGCACAATGAAACGCAGCGTGGGCGAATAGATGAGCGCTCTGAAGTTGCCCAACACCGTCATGTGCTGGTTCACCGCCACTGCAAACACCGGTATCACCATCATCATGCTCTGCACTATGGAGATAGTGATGAGCCATGACGGCACCGGTCCACCAATCAAATGGTGGCCGCCGACCTGGCTGTAAAAAAACGCCAGCGACCAAAACCCCAGCAGCGACAAGTTGTACGAGTGAATTGGCTTGCCCAATACTTTAGGAATGAAGTAATAAGCTGCTGCCAAGGCCAGGGGCGTGAACCACAGACCAAGCGCATTGTGTCCGTACCACCAGTTCATTGTGGCTTGCTGCACTCCGAAATGCAGGCCCGGAAAGTTGGCAATCAAGAACAAGACAGGAAACCACAGCAACGCGGCACCGATGTACCAGACCGATACATACAAGTGCGTGACCTTGCGTTGCAGCAGCGTCAGCCACAGCGGGAAGCCGACCAGCGCGCCGCCCACCACCAACAAAATGTCAATTTGCCACGGGTATTCCAGCCACTCCAGCCCGTCTGAATAGCCCAGCGCAATGGCAATAGTGCCCAGCAAGACGCCCACGCTCCATAAAGCCCCACCAACGAGCGCGTATCTCGCGCCGACGAGCTCGGTTTTCAGCAGCCTCGGCACCAACCAAATGGCCACGCCAATTCCGGCCAGCGAACACCAGCCGTAGGCGACCAGGTTGAGGTGAATGGGGCGAATGCGTCCAAAGGTCATCCAGGCGTATTGCGTCAGCCAGTCGGGCATGTGCATTTTCAGCGACGACACCAATCCGGCCAGCGACGCCAGCACCAACCACATCACCGACAACGTCAGGCAAACGCCCACCACCAACGAAGTCGATTGATCGGCCCGTTCGCGTTCCAAATTTTCTTTGGCTCCCATGCGCGGTGCTCCAAGCAGCGCGTCATTCATGGCGTTTTGGAGTTCGCCTTTTTGCGTCGGCGTGGCTGCGGGGTCTTCGACCGTACCCAGTTCACCTGGCGCGAAGATTTCAATCGCCGCCGCTGTGCCATCGCCGAACAGGCCTTTTGCCATCGACCAGATGAACATGAACAAGGCGGCAATCGACAGTAAAAAAGTGCCTAACAACACACCGACAGTGAAATCCATCTGCTTGCCTCCTGGTTATTTTTATTTAATCATGGATGTGTTGCCCGCGTGGTCGACACCTGCTTTCATGGACACGTGCATTCGCTAAAAGTTCGGTGCCGCGATCTCAAAAGTCAGGCCTGCTCGTTGATGCAGCCGCTCGACCAAAGCGCCTCCCATTGCCGCAGCAGGCGTCCAGATGCCACCTGGCGTGGTGCTGTGATCGATCTGCCGGATCAGGCACAGCGCACTTTCAGCAATCAGTTTGCAAGTTGATCCGTAGCCTGGATCGCGGTCGCCTTTGATGACCGCGCGCAGACGTCGGCCGTCGGCTGATTGGCCGCTGAACCACACCTCGTAGCGGCCGCTTTCACGCTCTTGCAAGCTCGGGCCCTGGCCAGGTTGAGGCAAGGCGAAGCGGCCGATCAACTTGCGTGTGGGGCCAAAACCGAGCAGGCGGTTTTGCCAGACAGCGGCACTTGCCAGGCTGCGTGCACGCAGTTCGCCAGCGCGTCCAGCGCCGGTCAATTGACGCTCGTCGTAAGTGAAGTCGCACCCGTAAGCGTGGCCTCGCAGGGCATTGGTTCGGTGGACGTTTTTGGTGTTGATGGCGGCCATCACAAAAGGTGCCGCCCAAGCGTTGGCGGCTTCGTCAAACACCACAACCGAGTCGTCTGGCTGCACCGGGCCCGCAAAGCCGGGCGTCAAGGCAAATGGATTGCGCATGCTGGCGGCCACGGCCGAGCTGTTGCCGGCCGCGTTCAAGGTGGCCAACAAGCTGGCTGCCGTGCCGCCTGAGAAACCGCCTTTCATCACTTTGACCCGACCCTGAACTTGACGCAGCGGCGCGCCGAAGCGCTGGCGCGCCTCGGTTTGCAAATACAAAACGCCCATGTCAAACGGGATGGAGTCGAAACCACACGAAAACACAATGCGCGCGCCGCTGGACTGCGCCGCGCTGCCATAGCGGCCGATCATGTCGGCCATCCAATTGGGCTCGCCGCACAGGTCGACGTAGTCGGTGCCTGCCGCCGCGCATGCCTTCAGCAGCGGCTCGCCGTGCAGTTGGTAAGGCCCAACGGTCGTGATGATCACTTTGGCCTGCTGCACCATCGCCATCAGCGCGTTGGCGTCTTGTGCGTCGACGCTGATGAGCGGCAGGTTGCTCGGTGCGCCGATCAAATCTCGCACCTGCTCGAGCTTGGCCAAGCTGCGTCCGGCCATCGCCCAGACAGGTGCCTCGGCCGCATGCGCACCGCCCTCGCCGTAAGCCTGCGACAGGTACTGCGCCACCAAGCGGCCGGTGAAACCGGTGGCTCCGAAAACAATCAAGTCATAGGGGCGGGTCATGCAGGTTTCCCTCTTAAAACTGAGTCGCCGCGTGTAAAGCCAGACAAACGCGCGCCTTCGAAAGTTGGTTTTTGGAAGTTCATCTCGGGCTGGTCGACTGCGTTCAACGTGTCGAACTCACCACCGGCACCGATCGGCCCAAATGCAGCCCCGAGTCGAGCAAGATCAGTTCGCCCGTCACGGTGCGCGCACCCACCACCAACCACACCACCGTCTCGGCGACATCTTCGGCCGTGCAGGCACGGCCCAACGGTGTGCTCTGCTCGTACTGCGACTTCATTTTTTCGTAATTTTCCGCGCCGATGCCGTCAGTGAACCAGCGCGTGGTGATCAGGCCGGGGCACACCGCGTTGACACGAATATCGGGCGCCAGCGAGCGGGCCAAATGCAGCGTCAGCGAGTTCATAGCGCCTTTGGAAGCCACGTAAGCCACCGACGACCCGATGCCAAGCGCACCTGCCACCGAAGAAATGTTCACGATCGCACCCCCGCTCGCCTTCAAGTGCGCCACGCAAGCCCGAACCATCTGAAATGCCCCGATCACGTTCACACCCAAGATTTTCTGAAAGGACTCCGCGTCCAATGCGTCCCAATTGGCCGTGCCCGCAAAAGAAGTGATGCCCGCGTTGTTGACCAGCGCATCCACGCGTCCCCACCGGCGCACCGCGGCCTCGGCCATGCCGCGGCAGTCGTCATCAATCGACACATCTGCGCGCACCAGCAGCGTGTCAGCGCCTGCGTGACGGCAAGCCGCTTCAGATGCCAAAGCTTCCTGCTCGCTTTTCGTGTAATTGATGAGCACGTCGTAGCCTTCACGCGCCAGACCGAGCGCCGTTGCAGCGCCCACACCCGTTGCCGAACCGGTGACGATGGCGACCTTGCGTTGTGTCATGTTGCTGCCCTGAGGTTTCGACCGTGCAGTCGAGTCAGACTGCATTGTTCGAGAGGTTGGAGGTCGTGAATTGTTGAAAACAATGAGTCTAAACAGGAGAATTTTTCCTGTAGAAAAACAAACCGAAATCCGCAGCGGCAATGCGAGAGAGGCCGACGACCGATTTCTGTGTACCCACAGCATGAGGGCGTTGGCCTCTCTCGCATTGCCGCCACTCAAACCGTGCAGGTCAGTTTGACGTGCACCCGCCGCGACAAAAAATCAACTCAAACCGCAGGAAAGGGTAAAAAAAATCAAGCCGGCGTGTAAGCCAAACGCACATAAATCGGGGCAAACGCTTCGGCCTGCGTGACTTCCAGCAACAGTTCTCGCGCCAGCTCCAACATGGCGATGAAGGTGACCACCAACACGGCCGGGCCGCGGCTGGTGTCGAAGAGCTCCTCGAACTCGACGAACTTGCGGCCTTGCAGCGCTCGAAGCACCATGCTCATGTGTTCGCGCACGCTGAGTTGCTCGCGCGTGATGGTGTGGTGCTGGTTGAGCTTGGCGCGCTTCAAGATGTCTTGCCAGGCTTCGCGCAAATCGACCGCGCTGACGTCGGGGAAACGCGGCGTCATTGATTGTTCGATCACCACCTGCGCGCGCAAAAAGTCGCGGCCCAAAACCGGCAGTGCGTCCAAGCGCGCGGCAGCCAGTTTCATTTGTTCGTATTCGATCAAGCGGCGCACCAGCTCGGCTCGAGGGTCTTCTGCTTCCACGCCGTCGGCTGATTTTTTAGGCGGCAACAACATGCGCGATTTGATTTCTATCAGCATGGCCGCCATCAGCAAATATTCGCTGGCCAACTCCAGGTTGGTTTTGCGAATTTGCTCGACGTACGTGAGGTACTGGCGCGTCACGTCGGCCAGCGGGATGTCAAGAATGTTGAAGTTCTGCTTGCGTATCAGGTACAGCAGCAAGTCCAGCGGGCCTTCAAAAGCCTCTAAAAAAACTTCCAGCGCGTCGGGCGGGATGTACAGGTCGCTCGGCATGGCGAACAGCGGTTCGCCGTACAGACGCGCCATCGCCACTCGGTCCACCACCTGTGGCTGGACGCTGCCGTCATCAGGTGTTGCTGCCAACCTCGCTGTCGCGGCCGATACGGTTTTTGCTGCGGCCGCTGCTGTGGATCTCACTTGGCCTGAGTTTGATAAACGTATGCCTGTTGCGCAACGCGCGAAGTCGCGTCGTCGGCCTGCGCATCGCGGTCCACCCGCTTGTCCCACAGCAACGCGCGTCCGGCACGCTGCTCGCTTTCCAGGGTGGGCTTCTTGGCCTTCAGTTCCTCAATGAATGAGGTGACGTCGGACTTGTAGGGTTTCCAGAAGAAAGGCATGGTGCGCAGGTGAGGGGAAAATTCTTTAAAAGAAGGGCATTGCGCCGCGAAACTGCTCGTTGCAGTTTACTTGCGACGATTTTGTCGATTCACCTCACCCGCAGACCCGCAGTGGCACCTGGCCAAGCTTCCAAAATGTAGAGGCCGGGATGGGTTTTTTCATCACTGTGCGAGGCCGCCAGCACCATGCCCTCGCTCACGCCGAATTTCATCTTGCGCGGTGCCAAGTTGGCCACCATGACGGTGAACTTGCCCACAAGTTGCTCGGGCGTGTAAGCGGACTGAATGCCGCTGAACACATTGCGCGGCTTTTCCTCTCCCACGTCGAGCGTGAGCTGCAACAGCTTGGTTGAGCCTTCGACGCGCGCGCAGGCCATGATCTTTGCTATGCGCAAGTCAACTTTGCCGAAGTCGTCAATCTTGATTTCAGCGGCCAGCGCTTCACCCCCAGGCGGAGGCACTTCGACCACTGCGGGCTCGAACAATGCATCCAGTTGCTTGGGGTCGATGCGCTGCATCAGGTGCTTGTACTCGCCGATGGTGTGCGCGCCCAAGGCTCGGGCTGCATCCGCAAACGTCAGCGGCGCTATTTTCAGGAAGGCCTCAACTTGCGCGGCCAGCGCCGGCAGCACCGGCTTCAGGTAAGTCGTCAACAAGCGGAAGGCTTCGATGCACACGGTGCAAACGTCAAGCAGTGCCGCATCGCGGCCTTCTTGCTTGGCCAATTCCCATGGTTTGTGGATGTCAACGTATTCGTTCACGCGGTCGGCCAGCAGCATGACTTCGCGCAGCGCTTTGCCCAGTTCACGTTCTTCATACAACTCGGCAATCGCGTCGCGATGTGCGCGCATGGCATCGAGCAACTCTCTGCCTTCCACGCCCACATCCGCCGACAACTTGCCTGCAAAGCGCTTGCTGATGAAACCCGCCGCGCGGCTGGCGATGTTGATGTATTTGCCAATCAAATCGCTGTTGACTCGCGCCACAAAATCATCGGGGTTGAGGTCGATGTCTTCCACATGCGAATTCAATTTGGCTGCAATGTAGTAGCGCATCCACTCGGCGTTCAACCCAAGTTCGAGGTAGCGCAGGGGCGACAGGCCGGTGCCTCGGCTTTTGCTCATTTTTTCGCCGCTGAGCTGCAAGAAGCCGTGCACGAAAACATGGGTCGGGGTCTTGCGTCCGCTGAAATGCAGCATGGCCGGCCAGAACAGCGTGTGGAAGGTGACGATGTCTTTGCCGATGAAGTGCACCTGCTCCACTGCGGGGTCGGCCATGTAGGTGTCGAAGTCTTGGCCGCGCTTGCCCAGCAGGTTTTTCAGCGACGCCAAGTAACCCACTGGCGCGTCAAGCCACACATAAAAATACTTGCCCGGCGCGTCAGGAATCTCGATGCCGAAGTAAGGCGCATCGCGGCTGATGTCCCAGTCGTTCAGGCCGCCTTGGCCTTGGTCGTCCACCACGAACCATTCTTTGATTTTGTTGAGCACCTCGCTTTGAAGGCGGCCCGGGGTTTGTGTCCAGTTTTGCAAGAACTCAACACACCGGGCGTCGCTGAGCTTGAAAAAGTAGTGCTCGCTGTTCTTCAACACAGGCGGCGCACCCGACAAGGTGCTGAACGGGTTTTTCAAGTCGGTGGGTGAATAAACCGCGCCGCAGTTTTCGCAGTTGTCGCCGTACTGGTCTTTGGTGCCGCACTTGGGGCATTCGCCTTTGATGTAGCGATCGGGCAAAAACATTCCTTTGACCGGATCAAAAAACTGCTCGATCGTGCGCGTGGCGATCAGACCGTTGGCCTTGAGGGCGCGGTAGATGTCTTGCGCCAATTCATGGTTTTCCGCTGCGTCGGTGGAATGCCAATTGTCAAAAGCGATGTGAAAACCGTCGAGATATTGCTTGCGCCCGGCAGCAATGTCGGCCACAAAAGCCTGCGGCGTTTTGCCAGCCTTCTCGGCCGAAATCATGATGGGTGCGCCGTGTGCATCGTCGGCGCAAACAAAGTTCACATCAGACCCGACCATGCGTTGAAACCGCACCCAAATGTCAGCCTGGATGTACTCCATCATGTGGCCGATGTGGAAGGGGCCATTGGCGTAGGGCAGGGCGGTGGTAACGAAAAGCTTGCGGGTCATGGTGATGGTTCGCGTAAGGAGTTCATTGCTTGCTTGCAGGAGCCCCCGAGTTTAGGCCGTGTCGAGCAGCGAACGGGTGTGTCCGCAGCAAGGAGACAGTCCCCTGCGATAGACTGATTGGCCGTTCTGCGCACCCCGAAAAAACCACATGTCCGCCACTGAAACTGCACTGCTCGACGCTCTGAAAACCGTCATTGATCCGAACACCGGCAAAGACTTTGTCAGCACCCGGCAACTCAAGAATTTGAGTTCGAACGGAAGTGATGTTTCGTTTGACGTGGCGTTCGACGTAGAGCTGGGATACCCGGCAAAAAGTCAGATGGCAGGACTTCGCAGCGCCTTGGTTGCGGCGGTGAAAACAGTGCCGGGCGTGAATAACGTCAGCGCCAATTTGACGGTGAAGATCACAGCGCACGCTGTTCAGCGCGGCGTGCAGTTACTTCCCAATGTCAAGAACATCGTGGCGGTGGCTTCAGGCAAGGGCGGCGTGGGCAAGAGCACCACGGCCGTGAATCTGGCGCTGGCGCTGGCAGCCGAAGGCGCCGCAGTGGGCATTTTGGACGCTGACATTTACGGACCCAGCCAGCCGATGATGATGGGCATCTCGGGTCAACCAGACAGCCCCGACGGCAAGAACATGGAGCCCATGAGAAACCACGGCGTCGAAGTGATGTCGATCGGTTTTTTAGTGGACTCTGACAACCCCATGATCTGGCGCGGCCCCATGGCCACGCAGGCCTTGGAGCAGTTGCTGCGGCAAACCAATTGGGGCGACTTGGACTATCTGATCGTCGACATGCCCCCCGGCACGGGTGATATCCAGCTGACCTTGTCACAGCGCGTGCCGCTGACCGGCGCCGTCATCGTCACCACGCCGCAAGACATTGCGCTGCTGGACGCCAAGCGCGGGTTGAAGATGTTTGAAAAAGTTGGCGTTCCGATTCTTGGCATCGTCGAGAACATGGCGGTGCATGTGTGTTCCAACTGCGGCCACATCGAGCATATTTTTGGTGCTGACGGCGGCAAGAAGATGGCGGCCGATTCGGGCGCTGATTACCTGGGCGCGCTGCCTTTGAGCATGGCGATACGGGTGCAAGCCGATTCGGGTCAACCCACCGTGGTGAGTGATCCAGGAGGCGAAATCGCGCAGTTGTACAAAGCGATGGCGCGCCAAGTGGCGGTGAAGATAGCGCAGCGTGCCAAGGATTTTTCGTCGAAATTTCCCAGCATCACGATTTCGAAAGAGACATGATCTGAGTGATTGCTCCCTGCAACGGCAGTGAACGAACAGCACATGTACCCTCCCCGGCTGTGTGCGCGATCTGGTGGCGCTTCAGCAGCACCGAGGTTTCGGTTGCACTGCTGACGCTGGCGAGCGGCTACAAAGGCCTGGAAACCTTGCCGGTGCATCAAACGCAAAAGCAAGCTGAAAGGCCGCCAAGCGCGTGCTTCAGCGCCGACGACCCAGGCCGCGCCGGACCCCATTGGAAAAATCCCCGAGTTCAAGTACTGTGCTGTTCAAGTCCTCACCGCAGGCACGCCACGCGTCAGCGCGGGCTACGGCGGCGGTGCGATTTGACCTGTATTTGTTCAAAGGAATTTTGATGTTGAAGTTTCAATCCATGGTGCGCGCGTTGACGGTGACATCGACGATGGCTGTGTTTGCTCTGCTGGCGGGCTGTGCCGCACCCACGAACCCCAATCAAGCGCCCGGCGCGGAGCAAGGTGTCTATTTTGTTGAGCCCGCCAACGGCGCCATCGTGACCAGTCCCTTCATGGTCAAGTTCGGGGTGAAGGGCATGCTGGTGAAACCCGCCGGCGATCAGGTGGCCAACGAGGGCCATCACCACTTGCTGATCAACCTGGACAGCAAGCCCAAGGGCGAAATCATTCCCGCCAACGACACCAACATTCACTTTGGCAAAGGCCAGACCGAAACCATGGTCACACTGCCACCAGGCAACTACAAAATCACGATGCAGTTTGCCGACGGCTACCACTTGTCGTACGGCAAGGGCATGAGCGCAACGATGATGGTTACGGTCAAGTAGGTCGCCTTTTTGGACGCTTAACTCTTCCGCACTCTCACCCAGGCCGCCATCTTCGCGGCCTTTTTTTGTGATTTTTTGATGCCCATGGTGCAACTCCCCCACCTCAGCCAAGCCAGCGCACCCCTCACGCAAGACGTGAGCGTGCTCGACGAATTTGGCCTCAGCCGGCACATCCAAATTCCAGCCGAGCGCGCGTTGACCGTGTTTGTGGACAAGCGCGAACTGGTCACGCTGATGACTTTGGGCGCCTCGCCCGAGTTGCTGGTGTTGGGCTACTTGCGCAACCAGCGTCTGGTCGATGCCGTGGGCGATGTTGAAAGCGTGACCGTGGACTGGGACGTTTCGGCGGCAGCCGTCAAAACACGCTCAGGCATCGAGGCCTTTGATGCCAAAACCGCCAAGCGCGTGGTCACCACCGGCTGCGGCCAGGGCACTGTTTTTGGTGACCTGATGAGCGACCTCGATCGCCTTCAGTTGCCACCTGCGTCCGAGCCCAGCGCGCGCCTGAGCCAAGCCACTTTGTACGGGTTGCTGAATGCGGTGCGTGTCCAGGAAAGCACCTACAAATCGGCCGGTTCGGTGCATGGCTGCGCCTTGTTCCAGCAAGACCAACTGCTTACGTTTGTGGAAGACGTCGGCCGCCACAACGCGGTCGACACCAACGCCGCCTGGATGTGGATGCAGGGCGGCCAAAAGATGCAGGGCGGAAACAAAATTTTCTACACCACCGGCCGATTGACCAGCGAGATGGTCATCAAAGCAGCGCAGATGGGTGTGCCCGTGATCGTGTCGCGCAGCGGCATCACCCAAATGGGTTTGCAGTTGGCCCGGCAACTCGGTCTGTGCTTGTTCGGCCGCGCCACCAACCGTCATTTCATTTGCTACAGCGGCTTTGAGCGCTTCGATTCGCAGCCTGAACCGGCGCGTTAAATTCAGTTGAGCAGACCCAAACAAGGGGATCAAACCATGTCGGAATCCATCACAACAAACACCGCCGCAGCCAGTTCCATCGCGCAGCTCATCGACCTTGCTTCGCTTCAGGTCGAGGCCAAGGTGATTGCTTGGCGCCGTGACTTTCATGAGCATCCCGAGTTGGGCAACCGCGAGTTCCGCACCGCCGACATCGTGGCCAGGCACCTTCGAAGTTTGGGTCTGGACGAGGTGAGAACCGAGGTGGCGCACACCGGCGTGGTGGGCTTGCTGAAAGGCGCGCTGCCCGGCCCGGTGGTGGCGCTGCGGGCCGACATGGACGCGCTGCCGGTAGCCGAGGAAGTTGACGTGGCGTTCGCGTCCAAAGTGAAGGCGACCTGGAACGGCGAGTCGGTGGGCGTGATGCACGCATGCGGGCACGACCTGCACACCGCTGTTCTGATGGGTGTGGCCGAAGTGCTGGCGGGCTTGCGCTCACAGCTGCGCGGCTCGGTGAAATTCATCTTCCAGCCGGCCGAAGAACTGCCGCCCGAGGGCGAAGAAGGCGGGGCAAAAATGATGATCGCGCAGGGCGCTTTGCAAAACCCGTTGCCACAGGCGATTTTTGGCCTGCATGTGACTTCGCGCCTGCCGCTGGGTGTGCTGGGCTACCGCCCTGGTCCCACCATGGCCAGCGCCGACAACCTGGCCATCACGGTGCACGGCAGTCAAACCCACGGTGCCATGCCTTGGGCGGGGGTGGATCCCATCGTTACCGCAGCGCAAGTGGTGCTGGGATTGCAAACCATCGTCAGCCGCCAGGTTGATTTGACCCGCGAGCCGGCTGTGGTGACCATCGGCATGATCAGAGGCGGCCTGCGCGAAAACATCATCCCTGACAGCGTGGAAATGCGCGGCACCATCCGCACCTTCGACGAAGAAATGCGCGACGACATCCACGAGCGCGTCACCACCCTGGCCGAGGCGATCAGTCGAAGCGCACGTGCCGGCTGCACGGTGTGCATCCGTAAAAACTACCCCGTCACCGTCAACGACCCCAAACTCACGGCCGCCATGCTGCCCAGCCTGCAGCGCACTGCGGGTGCCGATAAAGTCATGCTGGTGCCCAAGGTCATGGGATCAGAAGACTTCTCGCTGTTTCAGCAGTTGGTGCCGGGTTTGTTTTTCTTCGTCGGCGTCACGCCAGCCGGCACCGACCCCAGCAAAGCCGCGCCCAATCATTCACCGCGCTTTTATGCGGACGAAGCGAGTTTGTTGTTGGGCGTGCGTGCGCTTGCACATTTGGCTGCGGATTATCTGGAGGCTTGACGCTCAACCCTCCAAGCCCACCCGATGCACTTGCACCGTGGCCGTCATGCCCAAATACGCGCCTGATTCACCGTACCAACTGCCTGAAATGGGCGCCGCCAAACTCGGGTCGCGCGCCACGCCGACGCGGATGAGTTGGTTGCCGCCAAGAAAGTTGTTCGTGGGGTCGAAGGGCACCCAGCCGGCGCCTGGCAGATAGGCTTGCAACCAGGCGTGAGTGCTGCCCGCACCCACGGTGTTGAAGGCGCTCGGAGTTTGGGTTTGGGTCTGGGTCTGGGATTGGCTCAAATCCAGATTCATGCCAACGCCGCCTCCCATGCCCGTCCCCATTCCAGCCGTGGTGTTGTCCAGCGCGGGGTCGTACAGGTAGCCCGAGACAAAACGCATGGCCACATTCAGGCGTCGACCGGCTTCCATCATCAGCAGGGCGAAGTCGCGGCAGGTGCCGCTGCCCAACTTCAACGTGGTCAGAGGCGGCTGCGTGCCTTCCTCGTCGCGGCTGGCATAGATAAAGCGATCGCGGATGTACTGATTCATTTTCACCAGCATCTCGCGCGTGCGGGTAGGCCCGTCGGTGCTGATGAATTGCCGCGCCCACGCGGTAAGCTCTCCGTGGGGGTCGTCGAAATGGGGCCGCAGGTAGTGCTCCAGATCAAAGCGCTCATCCACGCTGTAAGCGAAGGGATAAAACTCGGCCCCTGGAGACAGCGGCAGCTCGAGGTTGTTGGAGTTGGCGTGCTCGATAGTGAACGAGCAAACGATGCGCAACTCGGTGGCCAGCCCCAGCGGTTGCACCAACGCAACCGAGTTCGAGTGCGGGTCTTGGATCAACCGCACGATGGCGTGCGGGCTGACTTGCAGGTCGGTGGCCAGCACGCGCAGATCGTGGCTGTCGCGAGGGCGAAACATCACGCGGTGCTCGCCGAAAGTCACTGGCGCGCTGTAGGAGTAGACCGTGGTGTGGACAATCTCGTAACGGATCGTCGCGGGGAACTGCGAAGCCAAGGGCTGCGTCATCAAGGGGGTCGTCGGCGGATTCATCAGCGGATTCAGCGGCGCCATGCACGGTGTTACTTGAGCGGGCAACGGCGAGTTCATGAACAGAGTCTGACGCACCCTCAAGCGAGTGCGCGTCAGACG
>JBBRGA010000081.1:0-15474 GCA_038241115.1 Burkholderiales bacterium
CTCCTAAGTGGCAGATACAGGTTCGATTCCTGTCGGCGGGACCAAATAAAAAGCCGATACAGGCTCAGAAATACCAAAAGCCCCAGTGAAATCAAGGCTCTGGGGCTTTTTTCATTCCAGCGCGTTCCGACAAATAGCGCTTGTCGCTGGCGATACCTCGCAGCGCCGTGACACCTTAAAAAATAAACCCGTAGCAATTGGAACTGCCTGTCCCGCGTCGGCTTAGTCGGCTAGCTCGGCTGCGTTGAAAAAGACTTTATTGCGCGGCCAGAACGATTGTGAGAAAGCCCGCCGCAGCGGCATACATGAGCAACGAAATGACGAATGCGGTCCAGGAAGCCTTGCGGCCCTGAAGGATGGCAAGCATGCCAATGATCGACATGCCGTACATCGTGGCGGCGAGAAAGTAGGCTTGGGGTGCAGGCACAAAAGTTGACGTGCCTCCGTGACGCGGTGAAGTTCCAAAACCGGAATGCGCAACGATCAGCGAGCCGCCAAGCATTCCGAGCAGCACGATGGCTGCTACCGCAACTTGGACAGCCGGCGTCAGAGAGGTGGGGGATTTCATGCGGCCTGATTCCTAACTGACTGCATCAAGTTGAGCAGCAAACCGGACGCAGCAAGCTCACTCAAAGACTCGAATGAACCGCTCTTTTCCGCAGACGGCCAACGCCTTTGCGAATGTCAGACGCACGGGTGTTTTGTTGAGTCCCTCTGCCCCGCATTGAATGGCACTACGGCATGCCAGCGATGTGGTCTCAGCTTTCGAAACCAACGCGTCCTGCATGAGAAACGCTTTCCGGCGAGCGCTTGTTCATTCCCACTCGATCGTCGCCGGGGGTTTGCTGCTGACGTCGTAAGCCACGCGGTTGATGCCGCGCACTTCGTTGATGATTCGGCTGGACACCTTCTTGAGAAGCGCGTACGGCAGTTCGGCGGAGTCAGCGGTCATGAAATCGGTGGTTTGGACAGCGCGCAGGCTGACCACAAACTCGTAGGTGCGGCCGTCGCCCATCACGCCGACGCTCTTCACCGGCAGGAAAACGGCGAAGGCTTGACTGGTGAGTTCATACCAAGTTTTGCCGGTGTCGGGATCGACGGTGGCACGAAGTTCTTCGATGAAGATGGCGTCGGCTCGGCGCAGCAGGGCCGCGTATTCCGGCTTTACTTCGCCCAAAATTCTGACGCCCAAACCGGGGCCCGGGAAAGGGTGGCGGTAGACCATGTCGTGCGGCAAACCCAGAGCCACACCGAGTTCACGCACTTCGTCTTTGAACAGTTCGCGCAGCGGTTCCAACAGCTTCAGTCCCAACGTGGCGGGCAGGCCGCCGACGTTGTGGTGGCTCTTGATGGTGGTGGCCTTCTTGGTCTTGGTGCCGCCACTTTCGACCACGTCCGGATAGATGGTGCCTTGGGCCAACCACTTCGCGCCGCCACTTGAGGCGGCGCCCTCAGCGCCTTTCAACTTTTTGGCTTCGAGTTGGAACACCTCCACAAACTCGCGGCCGATGATTTTGCGTTTGGCCTCAGGGTCGGTCACGCCTTTGAGGTGACCCAAAAACTGTTCGCTCGCATCCACGCGGAGCACCTTCACGCTGAGGCGGCCGGCGAACATGGCCATCACGTTGTCGCCTTCGTTCAAGCGCAACAAACCGTGATCTACAAACACGCAGGTGAGCTGGTCGCCAATGGCGCGGTGAATCAGCGCGGCAGCCACGCTGCTGTCGACCCCGCCGCTCAAGCCGAGGATGACCTCTTCACTGCCCACTTGTTCGCGAATGCGAGCCACGCATTCTTCGATGTAGTTGCCCATGACCCAATCGGGCTTGGCTTTGGCGATGCCCAGCACGAAGCGGTTGATGAGCGCTGTGCCTTGCAAGGTGTGCGTGACTTCGGGGTGGAACTGCACCCCGTAGTAGCCGCGCGCCTCGTCGGCCATGCCAGCAATGGGGCAACTGGGGGTGGACGCCATCAGCTTGAAGCCGGGCGGCAGCGCGGTGACTTTGTCGCCGTGGCTCATCCACACCTTGAGCATGCCGTGGCCGTCAACGGTCGCGAAGTCTTGAATGTCTTTGAGCAGATCGGTGTGCCCCCGCGCTCGCACTTCGGCGTAGCCAAATTCACGGTGATCGCTCCACTCCACCTTGCCGCCGAGTTGCTCGGCCATGGTTTGCATGCCGTAGCAAATGCCCAGCACCGGAACGCCGCTGCTCCAGACGGCTTGCGGCGCGCGCAGTTCGTGGTCTTCGTAGGTGCTCGCGTGGCTGCCGCTGAGGATGATGGCCTTGGGCGCAAAGCTGCGAATGAACTCGTCGCTCACATCGTTGGGGTGGATCTCGCAGTACACATGGGCTTCGCGCACCCGGCGGGCAATGAGCTGCGTGACTTGCGAGCCGAAGTCGAGGATGAGGACTTTGTCGTGCATAACAGACTCAGGAAACGATCAAAAAAAAGCGACCCTGTTCAGGCCGCAAGCGGGTTGGCGATTCGGGGCAGGGCTGAGGCCAAACTTCAAGCAGCCGTCGACGCCAACTCAGCCGCGCGACGCAATCGCCGCTCTTTGCTGAAGTGGCGCGCCGCCACCGCCATCGACGCCATTTGCAGCGCGGCGCAAAAGTAAAACGGCGCACCCACGCGCCAATCGGACGGCGGCAAATGCGACACCGCACCCATCAGCGGCGCGCCCAAAACCGGCCCGAGTACGGCCATCAAGCTGCTGAGCGACGCCACTGCGCCCATGGTCTGGCCTTGCGATTTCGCATCGGCCGCGTTCGACACGATGCTTTGAATCGCAGGGGTGACGCAAAAGCCCAGCAGGTTGATGGAAATAACCACGTACATCACCCAGCCTGCGGGCGCCAAGCCCCAGGCCAGATAGCCGAGCGAGCTGGAAATCAGGCCGATCGTGGCCAAGCGCGGCGCGCCGAATTTCTTCAGCAGGCGTGGCAGTAAGAAGCCTTGCACCACGGCCGCCGCAATGCCCACCGCAAAGAGCGACCAGCCGTTGTCTTTGGGCCCCCAGCCAAATTTGAAGGTGGTGTAGAGCACCCAGGTGGTGTACATCGTGAACTGCGCCAAGCCGCTGAGCGCGATCACCGCCACCAACGAGCCCACGCCTTTGAGTTGGCTCAGTTGAGTGAGCGAGGCGATCGGGTTGGCCGATGCCAACGTGACCATTCGGCGCTTGTCCTTGGGCAGTGACTCGGGCAGCACAAAGTAGCCGTACATCAGGTTGACAAGCGCGAAAACACCCGCCACATAAAACGGCAACTGCAAATCGATTTCGCCTAAAAAACCGCCCATCACCGGGCCGACGATGAAACCAATACCGAACATGGCACCCAGCAAACCAAAGCGTTTGGCGCGGTCTTCAGGCGCGGTGATGTCGGCGACATAGGCGTTGGCCACTCCGGCGTTGGCTTGCATCGCGCCGCCCACCATGCGCACAGCGATGAGCACCCACAAATGCGTGGCCATGGCAGTGGCAAAAAAGTTGAGCGCCAGACCGCAAAAGCCCAGAAGCAGGATCGGCCTGCGCCCATAGCGATCAGACAGTGCGCCCAAAATCGGCGAACCAAAAAAGTTGGAAATGCTGAAGGCAAACGCCACCACGCCGTACCAAAGCGCCTGCTCGGTCGGATCGCTGGTGAACCTGCCCACCAGCGTGGGCAACACCGGCACGATCAAGCCGATGGAGATCATGTCGATCAGCACCGTGATCAGGATGAAGCGCATGGCCGCAGGCCGCACACCGCCTCCGGTTTTGGCGGCTTCTGGTTTGACCGCAGGACTGCTGTTCAACTGAGTCATTCCATTCGGTAGTTGGGCGCTTCTTTGGTGATCTGCACATCGTGGACATGGCTTTCGCGCATGCCCGCTGAGCTGATCTCTACAAACTCGGCGCGCTCGTGCATTTCTTCGATGCTGGCGCATCCGCAGTAATGCATGGAAGCGCGCAGTCCACCGCCCATCTGAAAGATGATGGACACCACCGAGCCCTTGTAAGGCACCTGCCCTTCAATGCCTTCGGGCACCAGCTTGGTGGTGTTGACGTTGTTGGCCGGGCCGTCCTGAAAATAACGGTCGGCCGAGCCCTGCTGCATGGCGCCAATCGAGCCCATGCCGCGGTAGCTCTTGTAGGTGCGACCTTGGTACAAGATGACCTCGCCCGGCGCTTCCTCGGTGCCGGCAAACGCGCCACCCATCATGACGCTGTCAGCACCCGCAGCGATGGCTTTGGCCAGGTCGCCGGAATAGCGCACGCCGCCGTCAGCGATCAACGGAACGCCGCTGCCCTTCAAGGCCTTGGCAACCGAATCGATGGCCAACATTTGCGGCACGCCGACGCCGGTCACGATGCGCGTGGTGCAGATAGAACCAGGTCCGATGCCCACTTTCACCGCGTCGGCACCGGCCTCGGCCAACGCCAATGCGGCCGCGCCTGTGGCAATGTTGCCGCCGATCACGTCCACCTGAGGGTAGTGGCGCTTTACCCAGCGCACACGCTCGATCACGCCCGCGCTGTGGCCGTGTGCGGTGTCCACCACCAGCACGTCGACACCTGCTTTCACCAGCAATTCCACTCGCTCCTCGGTGCCCTCGCCCACGCCCACGGCCGCACCGACGCGAAGCTTGCCGTGTGAGTCACGCGCAGCGTTAGGAAAACTGGTTTGTTTGGTGATGTCTTTCACCGTCATCAGGCCGCGCAATTCGAAGTCGGCATTCACCACCAGCACACGCTCCAGTTTGTGGCGATGCATCAACGCTTTGCCTTCTGTCAGCGTCGCTCCGTCACTCACGGTGATCAGGCGTTCGCGCGGCGTCATGATGTCGCGCACCGGCGCGTCCAGACGCGTCTCGAAACGCAAGTCACGGTTGGTTACGATGCCCACCACTTGCTCGCCTTCGAGCACCGGAAATCCCGATACGCCGTGCACTCGCGACAGCTCCATCACATCGCGCACTGGTGTGTCGGGCGTGACGGTGATGGGATCGCGCAAAACACCCGACTCGTAGCGTTTCACGCGCGCCACCTCAGCAGCTTGCTGGATTGGCGTGAGGTTTTTGTGGACGATGCCGATGCCGCCTTCCTGGGCCAGTGCAATGGCCAAGCGCGCCTCGGTGACGGTGTCCATGGCGGCAGACACCAAGGGCAGGTTCAAGCGGATGTTGCGGGACAGCTGAGTGGCGAGGCTGGTGTCACGTGGCAACACCACAGAGTAGGCGGGTACCAACAACACATCGTCGAAGGTGAGCGCTTTGCCGAGGAGGCGCATAGGGATAGCTCCAGACTCAAAATGAAATTATACGGAGGGGTTCACGCAAAGCCCGCTTGCATGGGCCTGATGAGGGGCAAAGGCGCGGGTGTCGAATACGGTGCGCCGTACACTGCAGGCCTCCAGATGCGCCGGGAAATTGCCCATGCAACGCCACCAAATATTCTGTACTTTGCTCATCGCGCTTTCAGTGGTCAGCCTGCCGGCCAGCGCTCAATACAAGTGGCGCGACAAAGCTGGTGTGGTGCAGTACAGCGACCTGCCCCCACCTTTGGGAACGCCTGAAAAAGATGTGCTTCAGCAGCCGCCCAGTGCCTCTCGTAAAAACCCCACACCATCCGCAGCGGACCTGGCTGCATCCGGCGCAGTCCCGGCACCGGGCGTGACCGTTTCGGCAGCACCACTCAAAGGCGGTGAGCCCGAATTAGAGGCCAAGCGCCGCAAGGTAGAACTCGACCAATTGGCCAAAACCAAGGCGGAGGCCGACAAACAAGCAGTCGCCCGAGCCGACAACTGCAGCCGCGCCAAGGCCTATCAACGCACGTTGGACGAAGGCATGCGCATTACAAGAACCGACGCCAAAGGCGAGCGTGAAGTGCTGGATGACAACGCCCGCGCCGAAGAATCTCGACGCACCAAAACCATCATCAGCAGCGACTGTAAGTAAACCTGCGCTGCCAGCGAAGCGGCTCAGCGACGCCGAGAAGTTGCAGGGCTGGGTTTGACCTTGTCGCGTTGATACCGCTGGCGACGCGCTTCTTTCGGATCAACCAGAAGAGGCCGGTAAATCTCCACCCGATCGAAGTCGCGCAGCAGTTGTTCTTGAGCGCAAAGGTGTCCCCAGACGCCGGTTTTTTGAGTTGTCAGGTCGATGCTGCCGTGTCGTGACAGCACGCCACTTTTCGCGATGGCAGAGGCGACGGTTGCGCCCGCCGACAGCGTCAGTTCCACCACATCCAATTTGCGGTCCGCCGGGCTGTAAGCCACCGTGACACGGATGGTCGATGCGGCGCCAATGCGCCCAGAAGCAATTGACACGTCGGCCGCATCAACGAACGCCATAGACCTGCTCGGCGCGCTTGACGAACGAGTCGACAAAAGTGTTGGCGATGCGGTCAAAAACTGGGCTCACCAACGCTTCCAGTGCGGCATTGGAAAACGCATAGCGCAGATCGAATTCGATCTTGCAAGCCTTGCCGTCCGCGCCCAGTGGCACAAACACCCACGTCCCGTCGAGCAAAGAAAACGGGCCATCTACCAAACCGACCACGACCGAGGCATCGGGAACATGCACATTGCGTGTGGTGAATGCATGCCGAACCCCCATGTACGAGAGGTGCAGTTTGGCGGTCATTTCGGTGTTGCTGCTTTGCAGAACTTCTGCTTTTGCGCACCAGGGTAAAAACTCTGGGTAATTGGCCACTGCGGTGACCAGTTGGTACATCTCAGACGCCGAGTACCACAACAGAACTGACTTTTTCACGTGCTTCATACAATGCCTCGATTGTAGAGAACGCGGCCCACGCGACCTGTCTTCTAGCCCTCATTCCCCATGCCCACTGCCGAAAAATCTGTCGCCAAACCCGCTGGCAAAACCATCATCAGAAAAGACGAAGGCAAGTTGGTTGCAGAAAACCGGCGTGCGCGCTTCGACTATCACATCGAAGAGCGTTACGAGGCCGGCATGGTGTTGCAAGGCTGGGAAATCAAGGCCATCCGCGCAGGACAAGTGCAGCTCACCGACGGCTACGTGACCATCCGCGACGGCGAGCTGTTTTTGATCGGTTGCCGCATCAACGCCCTGCGCAGTGCGTCCACGCACGTCAGCCCCGAGGCCGACCGCACGAAAAAACTGATGATGAAAAAAGAAGAAATCAAACGCTTGATCGGCAAGGTCGAGCAAAAAGGTTTCACCCTGGTGCCGCTGGACCTGCACTACAAGGGCGGCCGAATCAAGGCCGAGATTGCACTGGCCAAAGGCAAAGCCGAGCACGACAAGCGCAACACCGAAAAAGAGCGAGATTGGGAGCGGGAAAAGGGCAAATTGATGAGGCACAAAGTCTCATCGAAGTCGTAACGCGGCCTGAGCGACGCTCGGCGAAGCCGTAAATTTTTCCGAAGCGCATGCGGGCGCGCGCGCAGGAGAAGAAGCGGGCCAACGAAAGCATCAAAACAATGACGGCAGGGTAAATGCCGGGACTCCTTTTATAAGTCATCGCTAATATCGTTCAAGTTGCATATGCGGATAGATGCACTACAAAGCGGCTTTGGCGAGAAAAAGGAGCAAAAAATGAGTCTCGAAGATCGTCGATGTGAAAGTCGCCAATTCGATGCCTCACGTTTTGGTCGTCTTCTCAAAGCTCCCGAAAACTTCATCGCCCCCGCAGCGGTTGGCACCGTTTTCAAAGAGGCAAAGGCCGGTCGCCGCGACTTTGTGCGCGGCGCGTTTGCGGCGGCTCTGGCAGGCGTCACAGCGCCAGTGGCCATGGCGCAAGCAACATCAGAACCTGCGCCGGGCGGCGACCCCGACATCCTCAACCTGCCCGCACACACCAAAGGCTTGGGACAAGCAGTGGCGCTCGAAGGCTACGGCAAGCCGTCGAAATTTGAATTCAACGTGCAACGCCGCCCCAGCCCAGGGCTGACGCAAACGACACAAGCGTCGGTGTCGTTCGCGCCCCTGCAAAGCCTGTTCGGCATCGTCACACCCAGCGGTTTGCACTTTGAGCGGCACCACCAGGGATGGTGGGACATCGACCCGACGCAACATCGCCTGATGCTGAACGGCTCCGACGGCACTTTGATGAAAACGCCCCTCGTGTTCAGCGTGGATGAGTTGATGCGCATGCCTTCAGTCAGCCGTTTCCACTTCATTGAATGCGGCGCCAACACGGGCATGGAATGGGGCAACGTGGCGGTGCCAACTTGCCAATACACACACGGCATGTTGAGTTGCAGCGAGTTCACGGGTGTTCCGTTGAAGCTGTTGCTCGACATGGCAGGCGTGGACTACCGCCGCGCGCGCTACGTGCTGGCCGAGGGCGCAGACGGCTCCAGCATGACACGCACTGTGCCGATGGAATTGGTGGAGAGCGGTGAAGTTTTTGTGGCGTACGGCCAGAACGGCGAAATGCTGCGGCCTGAACAGGGCTACCCGCTGCGTTTGGTGGTGCCGGGCGTGCAAGGGGTCAGTTGGGTGAAATACCTGCGCCGCATTGAAGTGGGCGACCAGCCTTACGGCACCAAAGACGAAGCCATCCACTACATGGATTTGCAGCCCAGTGGCCTGCATCGCCAGTACACCAGCACGCAGGAATGCAAGAGCGTGATCACCACGCCTTCGGGTGGGCAAGTGCTCCTGGCCAAAGGTTTCTACCAAATCAGCGGACTGGCTTGGTCGGGGCGCGGCGCGGTGAAGCGAGTGGATGTGTCGCTCGACGGCGGACGCAACTGGAAGCGGGCGCGGTTGCAAAGCCCGGTGTTGAGCAAATGCCTGACGCGCTTCTCTATCGATTGGGATTGGAACGGCAAGCCCGCGCTGGTGCAAAGCCGCGCCATGGACGAGACCGGCTATGTACAGCCGACCTACCAACAGTTGCGCGCCGTGCGAGGCTCACGCTCGGTCTATCACAACAACGCCGTCCAGACCTGGTGGGTGCAAGAAAGCGGCGAGGTGAAGAATGTTCAGTTGTCGTGAGATTCGGGGATGGGCGCTGATGCTGTCGGCTTTGTTGGCCACCGCCAGCGCGGCCGCGCAGACCGTCTATTCGGGCATAGGCCGACCCGCCACCCCTGCAGAAGTGTCAGCCTGGGACATCGATGTGCGGCCCGACTTGAAAGGCCTGCCCAAAGGCTCGGGCAGCGTGGCAAACGGGCAAGTCGTTTGGGAGTCGCAATGCGCGTCGTGTCACGGCATATTCGGTGAGAGCAACCAGTTTTTTTCACCTCTGGTGGGCGGCACCACAAAAGCCGACATCCAAACCGGCAGGGTTGCGCGACTGACCGACCCCGGTTTTCCGGGCCGCACCACCTTGATGAAAGTGCCCACCATCTCGACGCTGTGGGATTACATCAACCGCGCCATGCCGTGGAATGCGCCCAAGACCCTGGCCGTGGACGAGGTGTACGCCGTCACGGCTTACCTGCTTAATTTGGGTGGCGTACTGCCAGATGCGTACACGCTGTCGGACGGCAACATGGCCGAGGTGCAAAAACTGCTGCCCAACCGCAACGGAATGAGCACCGCCCACGGCTTGTGGCCGGGCAAAAGCTTGAGCGTGGGCGTGGGCGTGGGCGCAGGCGCAGGGGTGGGCGCAGGCGTCAGGAGTCTTGCAGCTGACGTGAAGGCGGCAGCGTGCATGAAGGACTGCAGCGCGCTGCCTCAAGTCGCCTCTTTCCTGCCCGACTTCGCGCGCAATCAGCACGGCAACCTGGCCGATCAACAACGCTTGGTGGGCCCGCAGCGAGGTGCCCAAACAGGCCCGGTGGCAGTTGCCAGCGACGTCGAATCCTCACGCAACGTCGGTGCCAAGGCCGCGGCCAAAACCCAGACGGGTGCATTTGCCCTGGCGCAAAAGCACAGCTGTACGGCATGCCACGGCGCGGAGGCAAAAATCGTCGGGCCCGGGTTCAAGGAAATTGCAGTCAGGTACGCAGGCCAGAATGACGCCGAGGCTTACCTTTCTGCGAAAATAAAAGATGGCGGGCAAGGCGTGTGGGGCAGCATCCCCATGCCGTCTCAAGGCTTGACACAAGCAGATGCCAAGACCATCGCAAAGTGGCTGGCCTCGGGAGCCCAAAAGTGAGTGACCGAAACGACGGAAGTCGTCGACAAAGCCTCACGTCTGAAGTGGCGCCTGTGGCTGACTAAGCTGTTCCGAGACCAAGGCCCGCAAGCCAAATCTCACCTTCAAAAAACAAAGGAGACGTCTGTGATGCACACCGAAATCAAACAAAACGCAAAACAAATAATCAGCCGCCGAGACATGCTGAGTTCTTGCGCCAAATTGGCGGCTTTGTTGGGCACCGCGGGCCTTTTGCCTCAGGCCGCTCACGCGGCGTACAACACCGCGGCTTTTGAGCTGAAAACCATGTCTGAGCTGATCAAGAATTTGGGCGGCAGTGCGCCGGTCGAAAGCAAAGACGTGACGATCACCGGGCCCGAAATTGCCGAGAACGGCTCCGTTGTGCCGTTGGGTGTTTCGACCACGCTGCTCGGTGTGAAAAAACTGTTGGTGCTCGTCGAGAAAAATCCGAACGTGATGTCCGCCATGTTCGACGTCAGCGACGCGGTGGACGCCAACTTTTCCACCCGCGTAAAGATGGGGCAATCGTCCAACGTTTTTGGCGTGGCCATGATGAACGACGGTCGGGTGCTGTTCGCCCAGCGCGAAGTGAAAGTGACCTTGGGCGGCTGCGGCGGCTGAAATTGCGGACCTGAGCAAATCCGCCGCGTCGAAGTCCCGCAGACAAAAACATCTGGAGAAAAAAATGACAGATCCAATGCGCATACGCGCCCAACTTGCCGGCGACAAAGCCAACGTCCGTGTGCTGATGAGTCATGAAATGGAAACCGGTCTGCGCAAAGACGCGGCAGGCAAAGCCATACCGGCCTGGTACATCCAGGAGGTCAGCGCACAGCTCAACGGCAAGCCTGTGATGACAGCGGAATGGGGGCCTTCGGTGTCGAAGAATCCGCTTCTGCAGTTCTTTATCAAAGGCGCGAAGGTGGGCGACAAAGTCAGCATCACCTGGAAAGACAACAAAGGTGCAACACGCACCGATGAAGCCGCCGTGTCTTGACATGAAGGCCATCAAAGCACTTCTCGCGGCGACCGTTTGGGTGCTGGCTGCATCCGTCACTACAGCCGCGACGGCGCAGAGCAAATCGGCAGCCGACGGCATCGCCGAATACCGCAAGATGCTCGAAGACGGCAACCCAGCCGAACTGTTCGAGGCCAAAGGCGAAGAGCTGTGGAAGACAGCGCGCGGACCGAAAAACGCCACCCTGCAAGCCTGCAACCTGGGCTTGGGACCCGGCGTCGTGAAAGGCGCTTGGGTGCAAATGCCGCGCTGGTTTGCTGACACGCAGCGCGTTCAAGATTTGGAATCGCGCCTGCTCTCCTGTATGGAAACCTTGCAAGGCTTCAATGCCGCCGAAATTGCGAAAACCGCTTTCGACAAGGGCGAGCAGGCCAGCGTGGCCGCACTGGCCGCCTGGATTTCTGCAGAAGCCAAAGGTCAAAAAATGGCGCTGCCTCAAGCGCACGCCGAAGAAAAGCGCTTCTACGAATTGGGCAAACGTGCCTTCTACTTCCGCGGCGGGCCGATGGATTTCTCTTGCGCCAGCTGCCACGGTGATGCAGGAAAACGCATACGCCTGCAAGACTTGCCCGACCTGACCAAGAACCCCGGCGACGGTGTCGGTTTTGCCGCATGGCCGGCCTACCGCGTGTCCAGCGGCGAAATGTGGAGCATGCAACGCCGCCTGAACGACTGCTACCGCCAACAGCGCTTTCCTTACCCCGGCTTTGCCTCGGACGTGACGGTGGCCCTGGGCGTGTACATGGGCGTGAATGCCAAAGGCGCGCAGTCGATTGCGCCCGCCTTGAAGCGCTAGCGCAAGCACCGATCTCGAGCAAGAAGCACAACCGCAAGGCGCCCGCACTCAAAAATGCACTCGCACTCACATCAGAGACAGTCACAGAAAGGTAACCCAATGAAATATTCAAAATTTCTAGGGGTTTGGGCGGCCGCGGTAGTTGCAGCAGGCTGCGCCAGCCTGCCCTCCTCCGCTGAGCTCGACGCGCAAGCGTCGGCCATGTTGAAGGCGTCCTTCCGAGAGCAAGGCATCGCCAAGCTAGACCGCCTGACACAGGACCTCGGGCAATCTGCCTGCTCCGGCGAAAACCCACCCAGCGATGAAGTTGCTGCGCGCGTTGAAGCCGAAGCTCTGGCCAGCATTCAATGGCCCAGCGGGGGCCAGTATTTGGGCGACTGGCGCGAAGGCGAAAGACTGGCGCAAAGCGGTCGCGGCATGACCTGGACCGATGCCAGCCCCGCAACCAGCGGCAACGGCGCCCAGTGCTACAACTGCCATCAGATTGATCAAAAAGAAATCTCGTACGGCAACATCGGCCCGTCGCTGTGGAACTACGGCAAATTGCGCGGCGTGAGCAATGTGGCCGACCCTGCCTCTGCCGCCGTCGTGCAGTACACCTGGGGCAAGCTTTGGAACAGCAAGGCTTATGTGGCCTGCTCCAACATGCCGCGCTTTGGTCATGCCAAGTTGCTGGACGAACAGCAACTGCGGCACTTGATGGCGCTGTTGCTCGATCCGCAATCGCCAGTGAACAAGTGACGCTTAACTTGCCAACGATCCAATCAAGCCCGCAGGAATGCGGGCTTTTTTCCAACTCAAGGCGCTGACGCTGTGAGAAACCAAAAACTTCGCACCCACACCTTACCGTTCGGACCGGGCTTCTTCGCCAGCACTTCGCTTGTCCACAGTTAAGAGGCGGGCCACCCATGAACCTCTCTAAGCGCGACTTCCTACAGGTCATGGCCTCGGCCTCTGCTGCGGGCTTGGCGTTAGGAAGCTACGCAGACGCTGACGCGGCCACTGCGGAGCAAGGTTTGTACGACTTGCCCGCCTTCGGCAACGTGTCGCTTCTGCACATGACCGATTGCCACGCACAGCTGCTGCCGACCTACTTTCGCGAGCCCAGCGTCAATCTGGGTTTGGGCAGCATGCAGGGTCAGTTGCCCCACCTGGTGGGTGAGAACTTGCTCAAGGCTGCAGGCCTGCGTCCGGGCACCTCAGCGGCGCATGCCTTCACCTACATCGACTTTGAAAAAGCCGCGCGCCGCTACGGAAAAATCGGCGGATTCGCGCACTTGGCCACCTTGGTGAAGCGCCTGAAGGCCAGCCGCCCCGGCGCGCTGCTGCTCGACGGTGGCGACACCTGGCAGGGTTCGGCAACTTCGCTGTGGACCGGCGCGCAAGACATGGTCGACGCCAGCAAGTTGCTCGGCGTGGATGTGATGACCGGCCATTGGGAATTCACCTACGGCATGGACCGCGTGAAAGAAATTGTCGAGAAGGATTTCAAAGGCCGCATTGAATTCCTGGCACAAAACATCAAGACCAATGACTTTGGCGACCCGGTGTTCAAGCCTTTCACGCTGCGCGAAATCAACGGCGTGGCGGTGGCCATCATTGGGCAGGCATTTCCGTACACACCCATCGCCAACCCACGTTATTTCGTGGCCGACTGGGCCTTTGGCATCCAGGAGGAACAGATGCAAAAGGCAGTAGAAGATGCTCGCAGCAAAGGTGCGAAATTGGTGGTGCTGCTGTCGCACAACGGCATGGATGTGGACTTGAAGATGGCCAGCCGCGTGCGCGGCATCGACGCAATTTTTGGCGGCCACACGCACGACGGCGTGCCGGTCGCGGTGCCGGTAAAAAACCCCGGCGGCATCACCTTGGTGACGAACGCGGGCAGCAACAGCAAGTTCTTGGGGCTCATGGACTTCGATGTCAAAGGCGGCAAGCTGGTGGACTACCGCTACCGCCTGCTGCCGGTCTTTGCCAATCAGTTGAAAGCCGACAGCGACATGAGTGCGCTGATCAAAAAGGTGCGTGCGCCTTTCGAGGTCAAGCTCAACGAAAAACTTGCGGTCACCGACGCGTTGCTGTACCGACGCGGAAATTTCAACGGCAGTTGGGATCAACTCATTTGCGACGCATTGATGGACGTGCAAGGCGCCGACATCGCGTTTTCACCGGGATTTCGGTGGGGCACATCGCTGCTGCCGGGCGACACCATCACGCGCGAATTGCTGATGGACCAACTGGCCATCACTTACCCCTATGCCACGTTGACCGAGATGAGCGGCACCACCATCAAGACCGTCTTGGAAGACGTGGCCGACAACCTCTTCAACCCAGACCCCTACTACCAACAAGGCGGCGACATGGTGCGCGTGGGCGGCCTGACGTATGCAATGAATCCTGCAGCAGCCATGGGCAGCCGCATCAGCGACATGCGCCTCAAAGGACAGCTGATCGAGGCCGGCAAAAATTACAAGGTCGCGGGCTGGGCGCCGGTGGGGGAAGACGCCGTGAATGCGCCGGGTGTGAAACCGGTTTGGGAACTGGTGGAAAGCTGGCTGCAAACGCAAGGCGGTCGAGTGAAACCGCGCCGCATCAACACGCCCCAGCTGAGTGGCGTGCAGGGCAATTTAGGCATCGCAGGCGGGAATTGATCTGACGCATTGGCTGCGCTGGGCTCGAACATGGCAAGCGCACAGGACCTGCTTTGACATCACACTTGCATCCACCCAACCACCGGAAACATCATGCGCATCAAATCACTTCTTGCCAGCCTCAGCCTTGCCTTGTTTGCCAACCTTGCTTGTGCACAAGACATGGTCGTCTATCACTTCGACAACGCTTCGACGCAAGGATTGAAGGGCTTGCGCAACATCCGCAATCACATCGACACCGACCCCGCAGCGAAGATCACCGCGGTGACCCACGCCGAAGGAATCGACATGCTGATGGAGGGCGCCAAGGCGGCCAACGGAACCGAATACGCACCTTTGGTGGCGGCCCTCAAGGCGCGCGGTGTGAGTTTTGAGATCTGCGAGATCACGCTGAAAAATCGCAACCTGAAGAAGGAGCAGTTCATCCAGGAAGCAGACTTCACACCGTCCGGCGTGGTGCGGTTGGCCAAGTTGCAACGACAGGGTTTTGCCTACATCAAGCCCTGAGTTCTTCAATCCCTTGGTTCTGCCGAGCAAACAAATTGCAGGTGGCTTAGGCCGAGCGGCGTTTCGTTTCTGAATTGACTTGGCTGTCTACCCAGCAAGCCGCGCAAACTCCATCACATCGTCCTCGGACATTTCACCGGGAATGGCCTTCACCAATCGGCCCAGCCGGTCGAGCACGCAGGTCATTGGAATCACACGGCGCTGCGTCAAGCGTTGACGCAGTACGCCGCCGTCCAGCGCCAACGGGAAGCTGAAATTGTTGCTTGCCATGTAGCGGCGAACTGCGAGTTCGTCGGTGTCCAGCGTGACGCCCAGCACGCGCAGTTTTTGAACCCGCGTGGCCCGATAAAGCTTGTCAATGTGGACGTTATGACGCTTGCAGTAAGGGCAATAAGTTTCCCAAAAAACCACCACTGCCGCC
>JBBRGA010000082.1:0-15283 GCA_038241115.1 Burkholderiales bacterium
GGCGTGCCCATGCCCGCGGGGCCTTCGCTGCTGCGCTGCAACAGCATTTGCATGCCCACACACACGCCCATCAACGGCTTGTTGGCGGCCGCGTGCATCACAGCGTCTTGCAAGCCAGACTCGCGCAGCTCTCGCATGCAGTCGGGCATGGCGCCTTGACCAGGCAGCACAACGCGCTGAGCCGCATAAACCTCATCGGGGTTTGAGGTGACGATGACTTCGAAGCCAGAGTCGCGCGCCACGTGTTGCACAGCCTGTGAGACAGAGCGCAGATTGCCCATGCCGTAGTCGACGACCGCAACGGTCTTTTTCATGACCGTTGCTCCGGCCCGATGGGGTGTTCAGCGTTCGTGCTGCGGTATCGAAGCACTCTTGCAGCGACGCTGACCCTTCGGTTACTCAGGGCGAACGGGGAAAAAAATTCATCCTTCATTGGGCCGGATCAAAAAATTGCTTGTGATTCATCGCTGGATCACAAGCTGCCTTTGGTTGAAGCGATGACGTCGGCAGCGCGCGGATCGATCTCCAACGCCATGCGCAGTGCGCGCGCAAAGGCTTTGAAAATGGTTTCGCACTGGTGGTGCGCGTTTTCGCCGTGCAGGTTGTCAATGTGCAGGGTCACGCCAGCGTGGTTGGAAAAGCCCTGGAAAAATTCGTAAACCAACTGCGAATCGAGCGCGCCGATCATGCCGCTTTTGAAGTCCACGCGCATGTGCAACCCGGGGCGGCCCGAGAAGTCAATCACCACGCGCGACAGCGCTTCATCCAGCGGCACGTAGGCGTGGCCGTAGCGGCGCAGGCCCTTTTTGTCGCCCACTACTTTGGCCATCGCTTGGCCCAAAGTGATACCCACATCTTCAACGGTGTGGTGCCCGTCTATGTGCAAGTCGCCCTTGGCTTCGATGTCAAGGTCGATCAATCCGTGACGCGCAATCTGGTCCAGCATGTGATCGAAAAACCCGATGCCGGTGGCCAGCTTGGACGCGCCCGTGCCGTCGATGTTGATGGCGACACGGATTTGCGTCTCAGCCGTGTTGCGGGTGACTTCGGCTTGGCGCCGCGCTGAAGCCATGTTCAATATGGAGGCGTTCATAAGCTGGCTTTCAGTGCGTTCATCATCAAATCATTTTCATCCGGTGTGCCCACGGTGATGCGCAGGCAATAGGCCAGCAAGGGGTGCAGGCCCGAAATATTTTTGATCAGCACCCCGCGTGCCTTCATGCCGTCGAAGGTCTTTTTTGGGTCGGGCACGCGCAGCAAAATCATGTTGGCATCGCTCGGAAAAGGCTGACATCCGGGCAAATCACGCAACTGAGTTTGCAACTTGTCGCGCTCGGCGCGTATCACCGCCGCTTGGCGCGCGTATTCGTCGGCATGCTCCAACGCAAACAGGGCTGCTTCGCAGTTCAGCACGCTGATGTTGAAAGGCGGGCGCAGCTTGTCGATTTGCGCGATCAACTCGCGACGCGCCATCAAATAGCCGATGCGCACGCCCGCCAAACCAAATTTGCTCAGGGTGCGCATGACCAGCACGTGGGCGTGGCGCTTCAATCTGTCCATCGAGTCGCGCGCCGCGAACGGTTGATACGCCTCGTCCATCACCACCCATCCCGGCGCGGCGTCGATGATGGCGTCAATGGCCGAGTCGTTCCACAAATTTGCGGTGGGGTTGTTGGGATAGGCGAGGTAAATGATGGCGGGTTGGTGCTCGCGCACCGCAGCCAACATGGCCGGCAAGTCCAATTCAAAGTCGGCGGTGAGCGGCACGCCCACGAACTTCAAGCCTTGCAGCTTGGCCGACATTTCGTACATCACAAAGCCCGGCATTGGCGAGACCACCGCTGCGCCGGGCACATCGCAGGCCAGGCTGAGCATGGAAATGAGTTCATCTGACCCATTTCCCAGCATGATGTCGCAGCCCTCGGGCATGCCTGCATGCGCGGCCAGTGCGGCGCGCAACACATCACCGCGCTCGGCCGGATAGCGGTTCAACGCCACCTCGGCCAGCCGCTCGCCCAGCGCTGCGCGCAAGTCGGCGGGCAGGGCAAACGGGTTCTCCATCGTGTCCACTTTGACCATGCCCGCGCTGGGCTGAACGGCATAAGCGTGCAGGGACTGCACGTCTTGGCGCAGGGTGCTCGCCATGCGGTCTTGCAGGCTGGCGCCATCGGCTGTCTGAAGCACGTCACTCAAGCGCATCTCCGCTGCCCGCGCATGCGCCTGCAAGCCTTCGCCGTAGGCCAACTCGGCCGCGATACGACCCAGCTTTTGCGCGCCAGCCTCGCTTACCTCGATCAAGCTGCTGCGCTTTTGAAAGTCGTAGACGCCCAGAGGCGACGAGAAACGCGCGGTGCCCGAAGTGGGCAACACGTGGTTCGGCCCGGCGCAATAGTCGCCAAGGCTCTCGCTGGTGAAGGCCCCCAAAAAGATGGCTCCGGCGTGACGCAGCAGCGGCTCCCAGCGGTGCGGCTCGCGCGAACTGACTTCCAGGTGCTCGGGCGCAATCCGGTTGCTGATCTCGCAGGCCTCTTCCATGCTGCGGGTTTGAATCAGCGCGCCGCGCCCTTCGAGCGAGGCGCGTATCACTGCATGTCGCGGCATGTCGGCGATCAAGCGGTCAATGGCCGCCTTGACCTGCCGGATGTAAGCCGCATCAGGGCACAACAAAATACTTTGCGCCATCTCGTCGTGTTCGGCCTGGCTGAACAAGTCCATGGCCACCCAGTCGGCGGGCGTGCTGCCATCCGCCAACACCAAAATCTCACTCGGCCCGGCAATCATGTCGATGCCGACCTTGCCAAACACCCGGCGTTTGGCGCTGGCCACGTAGGCATTGCCAGGGCCGGTGATCTTGTCGACTGCCGGTACGGTTTGCGTGCCGTAAGCGAGCGCGGCCACGGCTTGTGCACCGCCCAGAGTGAAGACGCGGTCAACGCCTGAAATGGCGGCAGCGGCGAGCACCATTTGATTGCGCTCGCCACGCGAACCTTCAGGCGAGCCATCCCTTCGGGCCGGCGTGGGCACCACCATGATGACCTCGCCCACACCGGCCACCTTCGCGGGCACAGCGCTCATGAGCACGCTGGACGGATAAGCCGCCTTGCCACCCGGCACGTAGATGCCCACGCGGTCGAGTGGCGTGACTTTTTGGCCCAGCAAGCTGCCGTCTGCGTCACGGTATTGCCACGAACGACCGCAAGCATCCAACTGGCGTTGGTGATAGCTGCGCACGCGCTCGGCGGCCGCTTCAAGCGCCGCACGTTGCGCTGGGGTGATGGCGTTCAAGGCAGCATGCAAGTCGGCGCGGCTGACTTCCAATTCGCTCACGTGTTGCGCGCTCACGCCATCAAAGCGCTGCGTGTACTCCAACAGCGCCGCATCACCGCGCGTTTGCACGTCAGACAAGATGCCCGCCACCCGCTCCTCGATCGCGTGATCGGTCTCGGCCGACCAATGCAATACGCGCTGGAACTCGGTTTCGAAATCGGCGGCAGCGGTGTCGAGCAGGCGGATGTGGACGGTCATGAGGATGAGCTTGCCGAAGCGTTGGTGTGAGGGTTTTCTAAGGCCGATGCAAACGCATCGATGATGGCGCGGATGGGCTCGCGCTTCAGTTTGAGCGAGGCTTGGTTCACCACCAAGCGCGCCGAGATATGCATGATTTTCTCTACCTCCACCAAGTGATTGGCGCGCAGGGTGTTGCCGCTGGAGACAAGGTCGACGATGGCGTCCGCCAAACCGGTCAGGGGCGCCAGCTCCATCGAGCCGTAGAGTTTGATGAGGTCGACGTGCACGCCCTTGGTGGCGAAGTGTTCGCTGGCAATGCGCGTGAATTTGGTGGCCACCCGGATGCGCGAGCCTTGCTTGACGGCGCTGTTGTAGTCAAAGTCGGCGCGGGTGGCCACGCTCATGCGGCACTGCGCGATTTGCAAATCCAGCGGCTGATAAAGGCCATCGCCGCCGTGTTCGATCAGCGTGTCTTTGCCGGTCACGCCGATGTCGGCACCGCCGTATTGCACGTAGGTCGGCACATCAGACGCGCGCACCAGCACCACGCGCACATTCGATTGGTTGGTTCCGATGATGAGCTTGCGGGACTTCTCGGGGTCCTCGCTCACCTCGATGCCAGCGGCTCGCAGCAGCGGCAATGTCTCGTCAAAGATGCGGCCCTTCGAAAGCGCGAGCGTGATCATGCTGTTCATGGTTGTGGGCGTCTGTGTTGGGATGTCGTTATGCGCTCTGCGCCTTGCGCTTTATTTCACGCGCTCAATGTCGGCACCGATGGCGCGCAGCTTGGCTTCCATGCGGTCGTAGCCTCGGTCGAGGTGATAGATGCGGTCGATCACGGTTTGGCCATCGGCCACCAAGCCCGCAATCACCAAGCCGGCCGAGGCGCGCAGGTCGGTGGCCATCACCGTGGCCCCGGACAACTTGGCCACGCCCTGAATCACCGCCAAACGACCATCTATCTCAATTTTTGCGCCCAAGCGCGACATCTCATTGACGTGCATGAAACGATTTTCGAAGATCGTCTCGGTCACCGTGGAGGTGCCGTCGGCGAGGCAATTCAGCGCCATGAATTGGGCTTGCATGTCGGTAGGGAATGCCGGGTACTCGCTGGTGCGAAAGCTCACGGCTTTGCTTCGGCCTTGGTGGCTGACCTTGATCCAGTCTTCAGCAGATTCGATACTCACTCCGGCTTCGCGAAGCTTGTCGATCACGGCGTCCAGATGGTCGGCGCGGGCGCGACGCAACACCACGCTGCCGCCGGTGGCTGCCACCGCGCACAAAAAGGTGCCGGCTTCAATGCGGTCGGGGACGATGCGGTGGCTCGTCTGGCCACTCAAGCCGTGCAGACTGGCCACGCCTTGAATGCGAATCTTGCTGGTGCCGTGGCCTTCTATCTTGGCGCCCATGGCAACAAGCATGGCGGCCAGGTCGGCGATCTCGGGCTCCTGCGCGGCGTTTTCGAGCACAGTTTCACCGTCGGCCAAGCAGGCCGCCATCAAAAAGTTTTCGGTGCCGGTGACGGTGACCATGTCGGTGGTAATGCGCGCGCCTTTGAGCCGCTTGGCCTTGGCAATGATGTAGCCGTGCTCGACGGTGATGTCGGCGCCCATGGCCTGCAGGCCTTTGATGTGCTGATCGACAGGCCGCGAGCCGATGGCGCAACCGCCCGGCAGCGACACCGTGGCCTCGCCAAAACGCGCCAGCAACGGGCCCAGCGCCAAAATTGAAGCGCGCATGGTTTTGACCAAGTCGTAAGGCGCCTCGGGCGTGGTCACGGTGCCCGCATTGACCGTGACGGTTTCAGGCCGATCGGCGCTGCGCTCGATGGTGGTTCCCATGTTGGCCAGCAGCTTGAGCATCGTGCTGACGTCATGCAACTGCGGCACATTGATGAGCGTGACCGGCTCGGCAGTCAGCAGTGCCGCGCACAGCTCTGGCAGGGCCGCGTTCTTGGCACCCGAAATAGTGACTTCGCCGTTCAATGGTCGGCCACCGCGGATGAGGAGTTTGTCCATGACGTGCTTATAAATGTGATGTGTGGGTGGACAACATGGACGGGGCGCCTACAAAGGGATCTTTGCGACCTGCAGTTTTTGGGGCCTGCAACCTGCGCGGGCCGCAGCGCAAACCGAAACACATTCCGTCACTTAAACCGCAACCGGAACTCCTACCAAGCCGGTCACTGACGTCAATGTCGGTGGTTGGCCGCCGCTTGATGGGTCGAATCAGCGGCCCACTCAGCCGGCGTCAAGGTCTTCATCGACAGCGCGTGAATTTGTTCGCGCATGCGGTCGCCCAGAGCTTTGTAGACCTGCTGGTGACGCTTGACGCGGTTGGCACCTTCGAACTCGGCCGACACGATGGTGGCGAAAAAATGGCGTCCGTCACCGTCTACCGCGAGGTGCTCGCAGACCATGCCGTTGGCGATGAAGCTTTCGACTTCCAGGGGTGTGGGATCGGACATGGCTCGATTATCTTTCAAAGGCGCTTTTGTGGGCTTCAGTGCACCGAAGGTTTGCTCGGTGCGCGGTTCAATGACGGATTTTGTAGCCGGTGCGCAGCAGGTTCAGGCTGATGGCGCACACCACCACCAAACTCACGCCCACCACCGCCAAACTGGTCCACGGAGATGCATCACTGACGCCAAAAAAGCCGTGCCGGAAGCCGTCGATCATGTAGAAAAACGGGTTCAGGTGGCTCAATCCTTGCCAGAACGGCGGGAGCGAGGCGATGGAATAAAACACGCCCGACAAGAACGTCATCGGCATGATGATGAAGTTTTGAAAGGCGGCAATCTGATCGAATTTTTCGGCCCACAGCCCGGCAATCAAACCCAAAGCGCCCATCATCACCGCGCCAGCCAGGGCGAAGGTGACGATCCAAAACGGATTCACCACGTGAAGCGGGGCAAACCACATCGTCACCAACAACACGCCCGCGCCGACCACCAGGCCACGCACCACCGAAGCACCCACATAGGCCACAAACCAGGCCCAGTGCGACAGCGGCGCCACCAGTAGAAAAACCAAATTGCCGGTGATCTTGCTTTGGATGAGCGATGAACTGCTGTTGGCAAAGGCGTTTTGCAGCACGCTCATCATCACCAAACCAGGGATCAAAAAGCTGGTGTAGCCGACCTTCTCGAAAACCTTCACGTGGTCTTCCAGAACGTGACCAAAGATCAGCAGGTAAAGAACCGCGGTGAGCACGGGCGCGGCCACGGTTTGAAAGCTGACTTTCCAGAAGCGCAGTACCTCTTTGTAAAGCAAGGTGCGCGCACCCGAAAACCTGCCAATGGCGGTGATTTTTTTGATTTGAAAGGTGTTCATCAAGCGGTTGCCTTTGGCATTTGCGGCAGTTGCGGCGACTTCTTTGGCGACGCGTCGGCCTGCATGATTTCCAAAAACACGTCTTCCAAATCAGCCCTGCCGATCTCCAAATCTTCGGGCTGGCAGCCGCCCGCGCGCAAGGCAGCCAGCACTTGCTCGACCTCCAACGCGTCGTGCGCTTTGACTTGCACGATGCGGCCGGTCACGCGCGACTGAGCGAGCAAGGAAGGCGGAAGCGGTGTGTCCAGCTTGAACCGCATCATCGTGCTGGCCGTGCCCGCGAGCAGCGCTGAGGTGCTGTCAAGCGCCACCACCTGCCCGTGCTTGAGCATGGCAATTCGGCCGCACAGCGCTTCGGCCTCTTCCAAGTAATGCGTTGTCAGCAGCACGGTGTGGCCTTGCTTGTTGAGCTTGGCCACGAACTGCCACAGGGTCTGACGAAGTTCCACATCGACGCCTGCGGTGGGCTCGTCCAGCACGATGACGGGCGGCTTGTGCACCAGCGCTTGCGCCACCAGCACGCGGCGCTTCATGCCACCGGACAACTGGCGCATGTTGGCGTCGGCTTTGTCGCTCAAGCCCAAGCTGCTGAGGAGCTCGTCAATCCATGCGTCGTTGTTGCGCACGCCGAAATAACCGCTTTGGATGCGCAGCGCTTCGCGCACGCTGAAGAAAGGGTCGAACACCAGCTCTTGGGGCACGATGCCCAAGCTGTGGCGCGCCGAGGCGAAGTCCTTGACGACGTCGAAACCACACACTTCCACATTCCCGGTGCTGGCCCGCGACAAACCCGCCAGTATGCTGATGAGCGATGTTTTGCCCGCGCCGTTGGGGCCGAGCAAACCGAAAAATTCGCCCGCCTGAATGTCGAAAGACACGTCGTCCAGCGCTTTGACTTCGCCGCGGCTCTCGCCGTAGGTTTTGCTGACGTGCTGGAAGGAAATGGCGGGCTGGGTGGATTTCATACAGCCTCTGATTGTAGGCAGGCTGGACTTTCTGACCGACCTCCGGGAGCTGCAAGCCAGTGAGTCGGACACCGGGCCCGTATTGGGGCTGGCCGCGATAGGAAGGCCAGCTTCTAGATGCTAGATTGCAGTTGCTTCTTCAAAATCACCGCACTTGATTTGCCATGGCCACCACTTCTGCCTCATCGGCCAAAAAGCCGCGCCGAACTGCCGAGCGCATTTTGGAGGTCACGTTGGCACTGTTCAACCGCTTCGGTGAACCGAATGTGTCGACCACGCTCATTTCGGCCGAGCTCAACATCAGCCCCGGCAACCTCTACTACCACTACCCGGCCAAAGACGAGCTGATCAACAGCCTGTTCGACCGCTACGAGCGCTCGTTGAACGAGCTGCTGCACGCGGCCGACAACGTGCGCAACGTCGAAGACGCTTGGCTGTTTTTTCACATGCTGTTCGAGCTGATTTGGCAGTACAGATTTTTGTACCGCGACCTCAATGACCTGCTCAGCAAAAACCGTCGCCTGGAAACGCATTTTCAGTTTGTGCTGAAGAACAAATCACGCGCCGTGCAAAGCGTGCTCGACGGCTTGAGCCGGGGCAGCGCCATGCGCACCGACCTGCGCTTGGGCATGCACGAAGCAGAAGCCACAGCCACCGCCATGGTGGTGGTGCTGACCTATTGGCTGAGCTATGAATACGTGAAAGACCCGCGCCGCGCACTCGAGCCGGAGCATGCCAACGCCGCCTTGCTGCGCGGCGCGTTTCACGTGCTGAGCTTGCTGATGCCATACCTGGAGCCGGCACAAAAAACACATTTGATGGGCTTGGTTGGCCCTTACGCCAAGCCCTGAATGCACTGATCTGATTTCATTCACCTCGCAAAAACAAAACCTCAAGGAGACACGACGATGGCCAAATGGACTGCTTTCCCTCACGACGCCAAGCCCTACACCCACAGCGCGGCGGCCTTGAAAAAAAGCTGGGCGCGACTGCACGCTGGCGACGCCGAGCCGCTTCCCAAAGACGACAAGGTGCTGGCCGCGTGGGGCTTGTTTCACGCCGGTGAATTTCAAAAGGCCGTCGAGGCGGGTTTGAAGTTGGGGGACGCGGGAATGACCGTGGCGAACAAAGCGCAGTCCATTTACGCCAACTATCTGGAAGCCAATGAGAAAACCAAATTGGCGCTGTTTCTAGAGGTCTCGCAGCGCGCCGAAGCGCTGGCGGCAGCAGAGCCGCAAAACGCCAATGCGCACTACTTCATGGCGTATGCACTCGGCCGCTACAGCCAAGGCATCAGCATCACCAAAGCTTTGGCGCAAGGGCTGGGCGGGAAGGTCAAAGGCGCGCTGGAAACCACCATCAAACTGCAACCCCAACACGCCGATGCACACATCGCGCTGGGCGCCTTCCACGCTGAGGTGATCGACAAAGTGGGCTCACTGCTCGGCCGCACCCAAGGCGCCAGCAAAGACACCGGCCTGAGCATGTTCAAGGCGGCCCTGAAGCTCAACCCCACCTCCGCCATTGCCATGGTCGAGTACGCCAACGGCATGGTGATGCTGGAGGGCGACAAGAAAATGAAAGACGCCACCAAGCTTTACGAGGACGCTGCAGCATGCACACCCATGGACGCGATGGAGCGGCTGGATGTGGAAATGGCGAAGGCCGAGTTGGAAGACTGACGGGCGGTTGATTGGGCTCATTGGAGCGGCGATTTCTCCTGTTCGCCCTGAGGTGGCCGAAGCCACAAAGCGGATCAATCGTGCAGCGACGATAAAAACTGCTTCAGTTCAGCCGTTTGCGGGCTCGCAAAAATCTGCGCGGGTGGGCCCATTTCGTGGACGCGGCCCTGGTGCATGAAGATCACCCGGTCGGAGACCTTGCGGGCAAAACCCATCTCGTGCGTGACCATGAGCAAGGTCATGCCCTCCACCGCCAAACCTTCCACCACACGCAGCACTTCGCCCACCAGTTCGGGGTCAAGAGCGCTGGTGATCTCGTCGCACAGCAACACGGCAGGCTCCATGGCCAGCGCGCGCGCAATGGCCACGCGCTGTTGCTGACCGCCCGAAAGCTGCTCGGCGTGGGCATCGAACTTTTCTGACAAACCCACGCGCTCCAGCAGCTGGCGCGCATGCGCTTCAGCGACCTTGGCGTTTTTCTTCTTCACCAGGCTCGGCGCCAACATGATGTTCTTGCCCACACTGAGGTGGGGAAACAAATTGAAGCTCTGAAAAATCATGCCGACTTGCTGGCGCAGCTCGCGCATGGCCTCGGTGCTGTGGTGCAGCAGCGGCTTGCCGTTGACGCTGAGACTGCCGCTTTGAAACTCTTCCAACCCGTTGATGCAGCGCAGCAGCGTGCTCTTTCCCGAGCCACTTTTGCCGATGATGGCGATCACTTCTCCGCGCGCAACCTGGAGGTCGATGCCCTTGAGCACCTCGTTGGAGCCAAAAGATTTACGCAGCGACACGATGTCGATGATGGGCTGCTGCGGTTGCGGTTGCGGTTGCGGTTGCGGCAGCACGGATGCTTCACCTTTGCGCATTCAACTTCCTCTCCAAAGACTTGGCGTACAAACTAACCGGGTAACAAAGGCAAAAGTACATCAGCGCCACACAACTGAAGACCAAAAACGGATTGAAGGTGGCATTGGAAATTGACTTGCCCACTTTGGTGAGCTCCATGAAACCTATCACCGAGGCCAGCGCCGTGCCTTTGATGACTTGCACCAAAAAGCCTACGGTGGGTGCGACGGCAATGCGCTGAGCCTGCGGCAAGATGATGTGTCGCAACTGCTCGGAAAAGCTCATCGCCAGGCTGCTGGATGCCTCCCACTGGCCGCGCGGAATCGACGCCACGCAGCCGCGCCAGATTTCAGTCAGAAACGCGCTGGCATACAGAGTCAGACCCAGAGCCGCCGCCACCCACGGCGAGGTATTGATGCCAAACAAACCCAAGCCGTAATAAGCCAAAAACAGTTGCACCAGCAGCGGTATGCCTTGAAACAGCTGCACATAAGCGGCGACAAATTGCTGCGCGCCCGGCAGTTTGCTCAGGCGCAGAACCAACAACAGCGCGCCCACCAAACCGCCGCCCAAGAAGGCGATCAAAGACAAAGCGACCGTCCAACGGCCGGCCAAGAGCAGGTTGCGAAAGATGTCCCAGAGGGTGAAGTCAACCATGGCGTTCAGGTGACTTCGACGGGGTCGAGGTTGTCGTTGCTGTTGTCATTGCCATCGACAACGCTGTCAATGCGGTAGCCGGTGAATTCATGCGCCGACCGACCGGCCAAAAACGAAGGTGCGGCCAACCCAATTGAGCAGCTGCCGAAGCGCGATGCAAAGCAACAAATACATCGCACCGACCACGATGAATGCCTCAAACGCGCGGAAGTTGCGGCTGTGGATCAGGTCGGCCGACGAGCTGAGTTCGGGCGTGGAAATTTGTCCGCACACCGACGAGCCCAGCATCACGATAATGATTTGGCTGACCAGGCTGGGCCACACTTTTTTAAGCGCCGGGGGCAACACCACTTTGAAAAACGTTTGCGCGCGGCTCATGGCCAAACTGAGCGCCGCTTCTATCTGGCCTTTGGGCGTGGCCTCGATGCCGGCTCGGACGATCTCGGCGGCATAAGCGCCCAGGTTGATGCTCATCGCCAAAAACGAGGCCCATTCGGCCGACAAGCGAACGCCCGCAGCAGGCAGCCCAAAGAAGATGAAAAACAACTGCACGATGAAGGGCGTGTTGCGGATCAACTCCACATAAGCGCCCACCAAGGCCTTCAACCAAACGGGCGCCAACCCATCACCGAAACCACGCCCGCGCACCCAGGCGCAGGCAATGCCGAGCAGCGTGCCCACCACCATCGCCGCGAAGGTAAGGCGAAGGGTCCAACCGACCCCGGTGAGCAACAGCGGCCACTCAGCGAGCACGGCCATGAAGTCGAGTTGAATTTTCATCTCGACATCTCACTCAGAAAACGACGCTCTACAGCGGCAAGTCGCCGGCCGGACGGCCCAGCCACTGCTTGGACAGGCGGTCGAGTTCGCCGGACTTCTTGGCTTCGGCCAAGATCTCGTTCACCTTGGCTTTCAGCGCGTCTTCGCCCTTGGCCACGCCGATGTAGCAAGGGCTTTCTTTGAGCAGCAGCTTGTACTCGGAGGCCAGTTGCGGGTTTTTGGCCATCATGTTGCCGGCCACCGATGCGCCCATGCCAACAAACTGGACTTGTCCCGCCACAAACGCGGCGATGGTGGCGTTGAAGTCTTCAAAGCGCTTGATGTCCACAGTGGGCGGGGCCATTTTCATCAGCTCTTGGTCTTCCATGGCACCGCGCACCACGCCAACGGTTTTGCCCGCCAAGTCGGCAAAACTCTTCACCGGAATCGACTTCAAGCCGAAGATGGCTTGGTAGAACGGCGCGTAAGCGGCGGTGAAATCAATCACCTTTTCACGCTCTGCGTTTTTGCCCAGGGTGGCGATGACGATGTCGGCTTTTTTGGTTTGCAGCGAAGGAATGCGGCTCGCGCTCACCACGTTCACCAGCTCCACCGCCACGCCCATTTTTTTACCGATGTAGTTGGCCAAATCCACATCCAAACCAATCGGCTTGAGGTCGGTACCCACATAGCCGTAAGGCGCCGCGTCGGTCTGCACGGCCACCTTCAGAACCTTGGCCTTCATCACATCGTCCAGCGCGGTTTGGGCCAGCGCGGCGGGCGTGACAAAAACGCTGAACAAAGCAGCGCCGAAGAAGCGGCGCGTGGAAATTCTCAAACTCATAGGAAGCTCCGGAATTGAAGTGGGTAGGCGGGAACAGCTGCGAAAACGCTTGCCGAAACCGTATAAGCAAGAAAGACGCCGCAACCGCTCAGGCCAACGCCGTCAATCGGCCTCACCCCAGGGCAGCATCAGCGTCAGCACCAACAGCTTTTCAAACTCAGGCGCAAAGCGGTCGATGATGGCTTGCGGGTCGGGGCAAAGCTGCTTGTCGGTGATGAGACCGAACTGCACGCCGCCGCCGTACGACAAGATGCTCACGCCCATGCCGATGTCACCCGACGCGGGCACCCAAAACATGGTTTGGCGTAGCGTGGAGCCACAAAATTTGAGCGGCACCGCCGGGCCCGGCACGTTGGTCATCACGGCCGTGGCCTTCTTGGCAAACATGCCCAGGATGGCATCCTGCACAGGCTTGATCATCAATCCGGCCACCGACAACACCGCAAACGCCAACAGCGGTTGGTAGCTTTCTTTCAGTTCGGTCATGCGCTGATGCACGGCGTAAACACGCTCGATCGGATTGACGATGCCGATGGGCAACGTCAGCGGTGCCAAGCCAAAGCGATTGCCAAGCTGCCAGGCTTTGTCCAGCGGGCGCAGGTTGACCGGCACCATGGCGCGAATCTCTTGGCCGGTGGGGTCGTCGCCATGAAACCGCAAGTACTCGCCTATCGCGCCGCTCACGCAGGCCAACAGCACATCGTTGATGGACACGCCCAACGCCTTGCCGATGACCTTGACCTGGTCCAGCGGCATGGGCTCGCCCCAGGCCACAATTTTTTGGCCGATGGGCTTGCCCTTCAGGCGCGTGGGCGAGTCGTTGGGCAGCAGCGCCAGCGCAGCCACATCGCCGATCACCTTGGCCCCCGTGCGCGCCATGTCGAGCGAGCCGAACAGCGGCTGGCTGGGGTTGGCCAGCATCTCCATCGACTTGGCCATGCCGCCGCCGTACATGGCAATGGCCTTGCTGGCCAAGTCTGTCAGCGGCTTGACCACCGCGTCTGACAGCCAGTCGCTGTCTTGCTCGGTGACCACGCGCTTTTTGCGCTTCGGCGGGTCGATGCCGCCGTCGGTGATGGACATCATCACCGAGATCAGCGAAATGCCGTCGCCAATGCAGTGGTGCACTCGCGCCACCATCGCGCTGCCGCCTTCGTAGTTGTCGATCAAATGAAACTGCCACAGCGGATGGTCGGGGTCGAGCGGCGTGTTGGCCAACTCACCGGCGTGCGCTTGCAGCGCATGACGGCGACTTTGACCCTTGACATGGGGCAGCACGTCGTGCAGCACGTGGCGTTTGATGTCGAAGTCTTCGTCGCTCACCCAGCTTGCGCCCATGGCGTCCTGAACCACCTTTTGACGGAAGCGGTCGTACTTCAGCAACTTGCTGCTGATGCGCTCACGCAGCGCCTCCAAGGTGATGCTGGGCGTGAGCAACCAGACGCCCACGATCATCATCAGATTGACGTCGTTGTCCATGCGCAACCAGGCCGTGTCCACACGAGACATGCGCTCGGGTGGACGTGTTTTGCTGTGCTCTTCTTGAGCTTCAAAAGCAGGCGCTTCGACATCAGACATGGGCGAATCTCCGTGGGATCTGGCAGCCGCTGAATTGGCCAGCGTGCTTGTTAGGATGTACCGCGAGCATGCACCGCGGGCATGCTGAATTCAATTCTCATTTTCACCAAGCAACCTCTACGGGAGACCCTTCATGGCCGACTTGAAACAAACTTTTGACGCCGCAGTGGCGGACTCAAAAAATCTGCCCGAGAAGCCCGACAACGCCACGCTTCTGAAGCTCTACGCGCTTTACAAACAGGGCAGCGGCGGCAATGCAGAAGGCAAGCGCCCTGGCTTCACCGACATGATCGGCCGCGCCAAATGGGACGCCTGGAACGAGCTCAACGGCAAGACCGCTGCCGAGGCGATGCAGGAATATGTGGACCTGATTGAATCGTTGAAGTGATTTGAGGGCTCGAGTGTGACCCGCCAAGACGCCACATCGGCGGCTCAAAACCACACTCTCAACGCCGCGCAACTCGAAGCCGTTCACCATCTGAGTGGGCCCTGCCTGGTGCTGGCCGGAGCAGGCTCCGGCAAGACGCGAGTCATCGTGCACAAGATTGCTAGGCTGCTGCAAGAAGGCTACGAACCGGGGCAAATTGCGGCCATCACCTTCACCAACAAGGCGGCGCAGGAAATGCGCGAACGGGCCAAAGAATTGGTGGGGCCCAAGGCGGCCAAGCACTTGGTCATCAGTACCTTTCACTCGCTGGGCGTGCGCATTTTGCGAGCCGAAGGTGAGAAGCTGGGGCTGAAAGAAAAATTCAGCATTTTGGACAGCGACGATGTGTTGTCCATCTTGAAAGACGCAGGCGCCAGCACCGACAACGCCTTGGCGCGGCGCTGGCAATGGAGCATTTCCGCTTGGAAAAACCAAGGCCTGAACAGCGCACAAGCCGAGGCCGCGGCTGTCGCAACAGGCACCGACGACGACCGCGTGGCCGCCCGCATCATGCAGCGCTACGAAGAACGCCTGGCCGCTTACCAAGCCGTGGACTTCGACGATTTGATCGCCCTGCCCCACAAGTTGCTGCTGCGCTTTGAGGACGTGCGTGCCAAGTGGGAAGCCACCTTGCGCTATGTGCTGGTAGACGAATACCAAGACACCAACGCGATTCAATACGAGCT
>JBBRGA010000083.1:0-15281 GCA_038241115.1 Burkholderiales bacterium
TGATCAACATCGAATGCGTGGACGAGATTGCCGATGCGGCGGGTCGCAAGGCGGAAGTGGCTGCCATTACCGAGGCGGCGATGCGCGGGGAAATTACCGACTACAAAAGCAGCCTGCGCCAGCGTGTGGCGCTGCTGCGCGGGGTGACTGTGGCGGACATGGAGCAGGTTTATTCCGAGCGGCTGCAGCTGAACCCTGGGGCTGAGGCGTTGGTGATGGCTTGCAAAGCGGCGGGTATGAAGGTGCTGTTGGTGTCGGGCGGTTTCACTTTTTTCACCGACCGGATTTGCGAGCGTTTGGGCATCGATTTTTCGCGCTCCAACGTGCTGGAAATTGAGCCGGGTGCCGAGGCTGCAACCGACGGCGGACAGCTCACCGGCCGCATGGTCGATCAAGCTTGGGGCGACATTTGCGACGGCGATGAAAAGCGCCGCATGCTGTTGTCTACCTGCGCTGATTTGGGCATTGCGCCCAGCCAATGCATTGCCGTGGGCGACGGCGCAAACGACTTGCCGATGATGGGCGTGGCGGGCTTGTCGGTGGCCTACCACGCCAAGCCGGCGGTGCGGGCGCAGGCCATGGTGGCGATCAATGACGGCGGGTTGGATCGGCTGCTTGAGGTGTTTGCGGGCTGAAGATTCGGTTGTGGCGAAGTCCTCGGTCTTGTCCCGTTCGCCCTGCGGTGGCTTTCCCGCTCATCCTTAGGTATCGAAGGAAAGGTTCCCCTCGTGCGCGGACCCTTCGATACCTCAGGGCGAACGGATAAATTCATACTTCAAAGGGCCGAAATCATAAAGATTCACCCCGGGTGAAATATTCACCGTTCGTGCTGAGGTATCAAAGCACTCTTACTGGCACGCTGACCCTTCGATACCTCAGGGCGAACGGGATAAGAAAACTGACCGCCCAGCGGGCCTATTCAATAAGTCGAATTTGTGAACGCTGGCGTAGGACACCGACGCTGGCCAATCGCTGGCCTTTGGCATCGCATCGCCGCGAACCATCAGCCAGTTCAAAGCGCTGATCCAACCTGCATGCGCGACCACACAGGTCGGCTTAGACGCTGCCGAGAAGTCGGCCGCAACACTGCGGCAACGCGCCAGGATTTGCGACACCGACTCACCATCGCCGGGTGCATGCGCCGCGAAATCGGCACACCATGCATCAATGGCTTCAACGCAGATATCGCTCCAAGGCAAGCCGTCCCAAGCGCCGAAATTCATTTCGCTCAAACGCGCATCAATGTGATGACGCCAACCCCAACTTGCCAAGCATCGGCCCACCAGCGCACAGCGCTGCAATGCAGAAGTCCACACCACGCGCGGCAAATTCTGTTGGCGTGCGGCGCGGCGAATGCGGTGCGCCAGGCGCTTGATCTTGCGAGGATCGACGCGCGCATCGGTGTGGCCGATGCAACGCCCCGCGACACCTTGCGGTTTGGGGTGGCGCCACAGGTGAAGCGATGCCATCAAAAAGCCCAACTCAGGGCGGCGACCCAGCTCAACAAAATCAACACCTCGGTGACTTGCTGCGCCGCGCCCAGGGTGTCGCCGGTGTAGCCGCCCAAGCGCTGTTTGAACCAACGCGCGCACCACAACACGCCAAGCGAAGCGACAAGCACCGAAGCACACACGGCCACCCACCACGCCGGTTGCCAAGCGACCAAGCTCGCCGCCAGCAGCACCACCCACGCCGCCGCCACGCTCAAGCCAAGGCGTGAAATCTGCTGGGCCAAGGGCTTGGCTTTGGCGTGATCCAAGTCGCCGCCGTAACGCAGAAACCGTATCAACAGCACCGGCGCAAAACGCGACGCTGTGTGTGCCAAAAGAACAGCAGGCAGGGCCCAGGTCAGCGGTAAAGCGAGTGTGGCTGCGGCTTTCAGGCCCAGCATCAACACCAGGCCGACCGCGCCGTAGCTGCCTATGCGCGAGTCTTTCATGATGACCAGGGCGCGCTCGCGACTTACCGCACCGCCCAGCGCGTCGCAGGTGTCAGCCCAACCGTCTTCATGAAACGCGCCGGTGAGCCAGACGCTGGCGGCCATGGACAGCACGACTGCGATGGCGGGGTTAAAAACCGCATGGCCAGCCCACAAAACAACAGCGGCCACAGCACCGATGCAGAAGCCCACCAACGGAAAGTGCCGCGCGCAGGCATGCAGCCAAGACGCCTCAAAGCCCACCCAGCGCGGGATGGGAACGCGGGTGAAAAACTGCAAGGCAATGAAGAAAAGACGCAGTTCGTGTTTCATGGATGGATCGACTTGCTCAGTCTTTTTTACTCACTCTTTAGTGGCAACCCCAGCCGACTCAAAGCTGGCCATCTCACGCAAGAACGCGGCGGCACTGACGATGAGCGGCCACGCCAGCGCGCCGCCGCTGCCTTCGCCCAAACGCAATCCCATGTCCAGCAGCGGTTGAACCTGCAAGTGACGCAGCATCAATGCATGCCCTGCTTCATCAGAGCAGTGCGCGAAAACGCAGTAGTCGAGCACCCCGGGTGACAGACGCGACGCCACCAACACCGCCGCGCTGCAAATAAAGCCGTCCACCACCACCAGACGGCGCTCTGACGCCGCTTGCAGCGCAGCCCCGGCCATCATGGCGATCTCAAAACCGCCGAATGCGGCCAACGCATCGAGCGCATCAACCGCATGTGTGTGCGAGCTCAGAACCTCTTTCAGCACGCGCAGCTTTCGGGCCAGGCCGGCGTCGTCCAGGCCGGTACCTCGGCCAGTGCAAGCCAGCAGCGGCTCACCGCACAGGCGCGACATCAGCAGCGCCGCGCTGGAGGTGTTGCCGATGCCCATTTCACCAAGCAGCAAGGCATTGCCAGGCAAACCACGGTCCACTTCGGCACCGCTTTGCAAGGCTTGATGGCACTGGTCTGCGGTCATCGCCGCGCCCGCGCTGCAGTCGGCCGTGCCCGGCGCGAGCTTGCGGTTCAACAAGCCCACCCGAGGCTCGAAGTCATGGCGCACACCCGCGTCCACCACCGTCAACGCCAAGTCGTGCTGACGGGCCAGCACGCTGACGGCCGCACCGCCTGCCAAAAAGTTCTCCACCATTTGCCAGGTCACGTCGCTGGGATAAGCCGACACGCCGCGCGCCGCCAAACCGTGGTCGGCTGCGAACACCACCAATTGCGGTTCGACCAACACGGGGTTCAAGCTGCGCTGAATCAACCCCAACTGCAGGGCCAGAGATTCCAGGCGACCCAGCGCGCCCAGCGGTTTTGTTTTGCCGTCGATGCGTTGCCGCAGTTGCGCTGACAGCGAGGTGTCTTGAGTGGGAGCGATGGCAGGAGTGATGAAGTTCATGGCTTGCAAATTCGTGGGCAAAGAGGGTTTGTAAATGTGAGTGGGAACTGTCAAAAAACGGGCACGGCCATGTAGCGTTCGTGCAGCCGCTCGATGCGCACGGCGCCGTCGAAAACGGCGCTCAACGCGTGGTGCAAATCGGCATCGTCGTGCGAGCCTTCTGCAAAAATACGTCCGCCTTTCATCACCACCAAACGGTCGGCCTGCAAGGCCAGTGACAGGTCGTGCAGCACGCTGACCACGGTGCGCCCCTGCGACGCCGAGTGCTTCAGCACGCGCACCAGCGCCACTTGATGTGGCGGGTCGAGGTGCGTGGTCGGCTCGTCGAGCAGTAGAAATGGCGCATTGACCGCCAAAGCCCGCGCCAGCAATACGCGTTGGCGCTCGCCGCCAGAGAGTTCATGCAAACGGCGGTGTTGCCAGGCCGAACATTCGGTCTGCGCCATGGCGTTCTGCACTTCGGACTCATCCATTGAGGTGCCTGCACCCCACAAACCCAGATGCGGCAAGCGCCCAAGCTGAACCACTTCGCGCACCGTCAGTTCACCGCTGGCCTCGCCCTGCTGAGACAGCCACGCAAGCTGGGTGGCTTGCTCGCGCGCCGGCGTCTCAAACAACGCTGTGCCGTTCAAAAGGACGCGTCCCGACTGCGGTTTTTCCAGCCCCGCCAGCACCCGCAGCAACGTCGATTTGCCCGCGCCGTTGGGGCCCACGATGGCCGTCCAGCCGCCAGTCACCTCGACTGAAACATCGTTCAGCGCCTGCGTGCTGCCCAAGCGAACGCCGACGTTGACGGCTTGCAGGCTGCGCGTGTTCATGCCAAGCCCCGCCGGTGCATCAGCCATAGCAAATAACCGCCGCCAAGCGCCGCTGTCAGCACGCCCACGGGCACCTCGACCGGGGCCAAAAGACTGCGCGCCAACACATCAGAAAACAGCAACAAGCAGCCGCCAGTGGCGGCACTGGCAAGCAAGCTGTAGCCGTGCGGCGAAGGCGCAAAACGGCGCACCAGGTGCGGTGCCACCAAGCCCACAAAACCAATCAAACCGGCTTGCGACACCGCCACGCCGGTGGCCAAAGCCATGGCCACGATCAGTGCGAGGCGCACGCGTGGCAATGCCAAGCCGAGGCTGCGCGCGCTGTCTTCGCCCAAGCTCAAAGCGTCCAGCAAACGCGACAAACGCCATGCCACTGGCGCGGTGATGAGCAAACCCAAGGCCAGGACCACGCAGCTTTCCCAACTTAAAAAACCGGTGCTGCCGAGCAGAAACGCTTGCTTGCCGCGCAGTGCGTCAGGTGCCATGGTGGTGACCAATTCACCCAGCGCGGACAGCATCACACCCACCACCACACCGGCCAGCAACAGCCGCAAAGTTTGCTGGGCGCCAAAGCCCAGCAGCAGCGTCAAACCCACACCCAACAGCGCGCCTGCGAAGGCCGCGCCCACCAAGCCCACCCGCTGCAATGCATCGAGCGTTTCCATGCTCACGCCGTGCCCCGCCAACGAGGCTGCGGCCAACACCAGCACCACACCCAACGACGCGCCCGAGGCCGAGCCCAACAGGTACGGGTCGGCCAGCGGGTTGCGAAACAGGCCTTGCGCCACCGCGCCCGCCAGCCCCAGCAAGGCGCCCACCAGCCACGCGCCCAGCGTGCGCGGTGCGCGGATTTCACCGACGATGAGCATGGCGTCTGAGCTTTGCAAAAGTGACGTCAGGTCGCGCAACGACCAACCTTCAGCGCCGGCGGCCAAGCCCGCAGCCAACAACGCAGAAGTGAAAAACAGCAGGCCCCAAGCCAGAACTGCACGGCGGCGTGCGTCGTGTTCAGACATCAGGGCAGCCTGGGATTGCTGCTGGCGCTGGGGGTGTTGCCAACCCCAGGCAAGCGCGCCAAACAATCCGCCAACACCAAGGCCGCTTCGCCCATGCGAGGACCGGGTCGGATGAGCACTTCATACCGATCAGCAACAAATCCGCAAGTGCGCTTCAGCTTCAGCGCCGACAACGCCGACCAGCCCGGACGTTTGGGCATGTCGGCCACGCTGCGCGCAGTGGCCATCATCACGTCCGGCTGGGCGCGCACCACAAATTCAGGGCTGAGTTTGGGGAAGGGCCCGAGCGCCTCGGCCACCACGTTGCCCATGCCCAGGCGCGTCAAGGTTTCGCCGATGAAAGACGAGGCACCGGCCGCGTAAGGCGTGGCGTCGGCCTCAAAGTAAACACGCTGACCGCGCACTGCGGGCGGCACCCGCGCCGCGGCTGCGTTGATGTCAGCTTCGATCTTGGCCCACACGGCGACCGCTTCGTTCGGCGTGCCCAGCACCTGCGCCAACAAGTTCAAAGTGCGTTTCACGTCGGCATGGTTGCGCGACTCCAGCACCAGCACCTTGACGCCCAGGCCTTCCAGCCGGTCGATGACGCGCGCCGACGTGGCGGCCAAAACCAGGTCGGGTTTCAAGGCCACGATGCGCTCAATTTGTGCGTCGTCGAGGCCGCCGAGTTTGGGCAGCTTGAGCACGCTGGAGGGCCAATTGGAAAACTGATCGGTACCGACCAAGCGGCCACAGCCGCCGAGCGCGCAAAGGCTCTCGGTCAAAGAAGGCAGCAGGCTGACGATGCGCTGTGGCGGGGCGGACAACACCAGCGTCACACCGCGATCGTCGCGCAGCGACGTCTGCGCAAAAGCACTGGCCTGCAGCGTGGTCTGCGCCACCCCTGCGGCGCACAGGCTGAGCGCGAGCAGACCGGGCACAAGCCGTCTGGGAGCGACCAGCCCGATCACGCGGCCATGCCAGCTCACGGTGCGCTCCCGCGCGACGGCACGTCGGCGGTCGCCATCGTGCTTGACTTCACACCCACTTCAATGCCCGCCACCATCAGCGTGACCCGATCACAGCGCGCCGCAACCGCCTGATGCAAGCGGCCCAGGTCGTCGACGAAGCGACGCACCTCGGCACCCATCGGCGACAGCCCCAAACCGATCTCGTTCGACACCATCAGCACAGGGCCCGGTGCTGCGGCCAGCGCGTCCAGCAAATCCTGATGCGCCCGCGCCCACTCGGCGACATCGAGCGCGGGGCCTTGCCACGGCATCAACAAATTGGTCAGCCACAGCTTCATGCAATCGACCACCAGCAAGCGCTGCGGTGCGCTGTGCTGCCGCAGCGCGCCACTTAAATCGCGCGGCACCTCCAGCACATCCAGCCGAGGAATGGCTGCCGCCCGATCGGCGCGATGCTGCGCGATGCGTGCCGCCATTTCGCCGTCACCTGCCAACGCGGTGGCCAGCAGCACCGCAGACCGCCCCGGCTGTGCCAGCCACCGCGCCGCCCGCGATTCAGCGCAGCGCGACTTGCCGCTGCGCTGGCCGCCGAGGATCAGCTCGTGCATCGCAGGCCCGGTGTCGGCGATCGCAAAATCAAAACGCCAGCCGCAGCGAGGCAGACAGCGACCGCCCGGCTTCCGGATAAATCGCGTTCACCTCACCGGCGGTGCAACTGAAAGCCTGCGTGTAGTACTTGCGGCCGCCCAGGTTGGCTACCCCCAGCGCCAGCTCGGCCGTCTGCCAGCGATAGGCGTAGCGCAGGTCGAGCGTGGTGTAGAGCGGCATGCGACAGGCGTTGTCGAAGTCCGGGTGCTGCGATGCCACCCGATTGATCAGCAGGTCGACCTGCTGCCCCGCCGCAGGCTGCCACTCGCCGCGCAGCGACAGGGTGTGCCGCGGCGTCAGCGGCACGTCCTTGCCGCTGTGCGCACCGCTGGTGAACTGCGCCCGTCGCAGCGCCGCATTGGCGTGCAAGGTCAGCGCACTCGAAACCACCTGCGACAGCTCGACTTCCAGGCCCTGCCGACGTGTCGGGTCAAAGTTCACATTGGCACCAAAACCGAACGGCCCCACCACGCTGGGGTCGTAGCCGATCTCATCGGTGAAGCTGCTGCGGTACAGCCGCGCTTCGACACGACTGCCGGCCGCCGCCCAGCGCGCACCGAGCTCCGCATCACGCGAGGTCTGCACGCTCAACACGGCGCCGGGCGAGGTGAAGCCGAACTCATCGACGTTGGGCAGCCTGAAACTCTTGCCGATGCGGCCGTAGAGCGAGGCGCCGGGCGACAGCGGTTGCAGCACACCCAATTCCCACGCGGTCTGGCGCTCGTCAATGCCGCTGCTGGCGTTGGAGTTGTTTTTGCGGATGGCTTCGCTGCGCCCACCGGCGCTCAGGCGCGTGCCACCGGCCAGCGTCACTTCGTCGCGCGCATACAGCGCACTCGAACGCTGATCGGACACCGAGCCGAAGCTGCCCGGCACCACGCGCTCCCACTGCGCGTGGTCGGCGCCCATCACCAGGGTGTTGCCGATGTTGCCGAGCCGTGCGGCGTGGCGCGCACGCACACCCTGCGAACTCGCCGTCACGTCGTAGTCATAGGCAAAACCGCTGTTCAGGCTAGACAGCGACTTGCTGCGCCATCCGGCGTCGAACGCCAGTTGCCAGTTGCCCAGCGTCGCTTGCGCGAACAGCGTGTTGCGTCGGTTGCCCACAGATGCCTTGTCGTCGGGCGTTGTCGTCTGCTTTGGATCGGCCGCGTACTGCTGCGCCGTCAACGAGCCGGGCAAGCCGCCGTCCAACTTGTCTTCGGCGTGAGCCAAACCCACGCGCAGCCATTCGTTGCCCCACTGACCGCTCAGTGACGAGCCGGTCACGTCGGACTTGAAGTTGTCGCGAAAGTTGTCGGCCCGGCGCTTGTTGGCGGCCACGTCGACCGAAAAATCTCCGGCGACCAAGGTGCCGCCGGCGCGCAATTCACGTGCTCCGAAGCTGCCGGCAGACGCCGTCAAGCGTGCGGCGTTGACCCGCTTCGCGCCGCTGCCGGCGCGGGTGGTGATGATGATCACGCCGGCAGCCGCACCTTCGCCGTACAGCACGCTGCCGCTGCCGCGAATGACCTCGATGCGCTCGACCGAATCGATGGGGATGCCGGCCAGGCGCGTGCCACCCAGGTCGGCCTCATTCAGCTTGACGCCGTCCACCACGATGACCTGGTTGCTGTCGGCCGCAGCGCCGAAACCGCGCAGGTCGAGCGCGTAATCGCCGCCGCCGTAGAAGTCTTGTCGGCCCGGCACGCCGAGCAATTTCATGAGCGCCTGGTTGACGGTGTCGACACCGCTGCGGCGCAGATCGTCTGCCGTGATCACGCGCACGCCAAACGGCAGCGTGCCGGCGTCGTCGGCAAAACGGGTGGCGGTGACCGTCACATTGGGCAGTTGGTTCTGCGCCGTGGCGGGCAACGAAAGTGCTGCGGAAACAGCAAAGCAAAGGCTGGACACAGCCATTGGCGCGCGAAGCACCTGGAAGGAAGAACGCATGGTGATGAAGACTCGGACAAATTGCCAACGTCCTGCTTCCCCGCAGGCGCTGGCGGTATGAATACGGCTTGCGCCGCATCGCGTGTTGGCCGGTATCCGGGCTGACGGAACTGTTCTTGCGACCTTCCCAGCAACTTTGAGGTCACCAGTGGTGTGAGCACAAAAACTGAAGCTTTTCGCTTCGTCCGTCTTACCGTTGCGGGGGCAGCGCAGGTTCAGAAAGTCGCTCGAGACCCTTCTTCCTGCTTCCCGTTTAACTGTGTTCGCAGAAGAGCAAACACGGGCACCAACACCGAGAATTGTATGCGCCGCGCCTACAATTTGGCCTCTCTCACCACATGGTTGCGCGACATGGCCACGTTAGAAGAACTCGCTGACCGGGTTGAGCGCCTGCTCTTGCGTTTTGAAGAGTTGTCACGCACCCAGCAACTCGTGCAGGCACAACTGGCCAGCGTCACGCAAGAGCGCGACAGCTTGAAATCGCGGTTGAATGCAGCGCGCAGTCGCGTCGATACGCTGCTCGACCGCCTGCCCACGGGGTCGTTTGCGGCCGAATCGGTTGCCACCGAATCATTGACAACTCAGCCAGCGCCAATCGGAACGGGGTCGCTCGGCACAGAGCCTCAAGAAGTCACACCACCAGGCCCTCGGAGCTGAGCCCATGACAAAACAAATGGAAGTGACCATCCTCGGCCAGAGCTACATCTTGGGTTGCCCCGAAGGCGGCGAGGCCTCTTTGCTGGCCGCCGTGGCCGCCGTAGACCGCGAGATGAGCGGCATCCGCGACGCGGGCAAAGTCAAAGCACGCGAGCGCATGGCGGTGCTGGCCGCACTGAACCTGGCGTATGCGCTGGCAGAACGACCACCGGCGCGTGACCGCGCCGACATTGTCGATGCCAACGCCGACGCCGGCACGGTCGACGTGGGCGGCTTGATTCGACGAATCGATCACGCCCTGGGCGCGAATGGTCAATTGCTTTGACATGTCGTCGTCACGGCCAGACGCGTAAACTGATCGCGTCCGTTGCTCATCAGTGAGTTCTATATTTCCTTGTACCAATGCTCATACGAGCAGGGCTTGGAACATCGCCGAGCAGGCGTGATCGTCTCGCGTCAGATGAACCCGAAACTCGGCTGACCTCGCCCACCTGAACTGCTACGGTTCAGGAATGCGGCTCACGGTTTGCAACGGACACCTTCTTTATGAATTTCACCGCAGGCAAGTGCCCATGCGCTGCACAAAAGTGGTCTGCCCGTGAGCTTTGACTTGTCGTGGCAGCTCGTGCTGGAACTGTTGCTTCTAGGCAGCGTGACCGGCTTTTTGGCGGGCCTGCTGGGCATAGGCGGTGGCATGTTGATGGTGCCGTTTCTGACGCTGCTTCTCGAACACAAAAACTTCCCCGCCGACCTGGTTTTGAAGATGGCGGTGGCCACCTCGTTGGCCACCATTTGCTTCACCTCGATCGCCTCGGTGCGCGCGCACCAGGCGCGAGGTGCGGTGCGCTGGGATGTGGTCAAGCTTTTGGCGCCCGGGATCATCGTGGGCGGCCTGCTGGGCGCTCAAGTGGCGAAGGCGCTGCCCCACACAGTGTTGGCGGTGCTGTTTGCAGGCTTCATTGGTTTTTCAGCCACGCAGATGCTGCTCAATAAAAAACCCGCCGCATCGCGCCAGTTGCCAAAGGGTGCGGGCATGCTGGGCGCCGGCGGTGTGATCGGTTTGCTGTCGTCTTTGGTCGGTGCCGGAGGAGCATTCATCTCAGTGCCCTTCATGACCTGGTGCAACCTGCCCATTCACAGCGCGGTGGGCACGTCAGCGGCTTTGGGCTTTCCGATTGCGTTGGCCGCCACCGTAGGCTATGTGATCGCCGGATGGTCGCTGCACGACTTGCCAGCGGGCGCCTTGGGCTTTTTGTACGTGCCCGCGCTGTTGGTAATTTCGGTGGCCAGCATGAGCACCGCGCGTTGGGGTGCAGCTGCGGCTCACCGCCTGAACATGACGCAGCTGCGCCGCATGTTTGCGCTGCTGCTGTACGCCTTGGCGGCCTACATGCTTTTCAAGGCGCTGTTCAGAGCGTCTGGAACTTGATGCTGGCCAGCGTGACGTGATTGCCGCCGCGCGCCTGCGCTTCCTGGAGCGCCTGATCGGCCGCATTCATCAGCTCTTCTTGTGTGTGCGCGGTGTGCGGAAAGCTCGACACCCCCATGGACACCGTGAAGCCCAAATCACGCCCTTCCAGCACCACGATTTGCGTGGCGCACTGGCGCCGCAGCCCTTCCATGCGAGAGTGCGCCGTGGCCAAGCCCACGCCCGACAACAGCACCGCAAAGCGGTTGTCCTCCAAACGGCATGAAGCGTCCATGGCGCGGGTGTTGCTGCGCAGCAAACGCCCCAAGGCTTCCAAAATTCGTGTGCGCGCGGGTTCGCCCAAGGCTTTGACGATGTCGCTGGGCGGGTCTAAAAAAATAGACACCAGCGCAAATTCGCGGTGTTCACGCGACGACAAATCGACCTCGCGGCGCAGCTGATCGTCGAAGTGGCCGCGCTGGAACAGGCCTGTGTGCAGGTCTCGCAGGCCCGAGTCGGCCAACTCGCGGCGCACGGTCTCCAGCGAATGCTGTTCCTGCTGCTGTTGCTCGAGTTGCTTCAAGGCTTTGGCCAGCTGAGCCTCGCGCTGCTTTTCGGTCGTCACCTCAGACCAGACGCAAAACAAGAATCGCGGCGCTCCCTCGCTGGCTGGCAGCGCCATGCGGGTCACGCTGAACTCACGCCTGACGCCGTCAACTTCGAGCTTGTGCTCGCTCAAGTGAGGACCACTTTGCGCGGCCGCCACTTGCTCGGCAGCGCGCCACGAGCTGGCGTGCGCCGAGTGCAAAAGCTCGGCATCGGTTTGACCCATCATTTGATGAGCTGCGCTGTGAAAAAGCGCCGCCATGCGTGCATTCACATTGACGTAGCGCCCGGTGGCGATTTCCTTGATCGCCAAACAGGCGTCCAGGCGCGTCACCAGCCCAAACAGCACCGCACCGAGTGCACCACCGTCCAAATCAAGCGCGGCAGAAAGCTCGCGGGCACGGTCGGATAGGTCTGGCGCAGACGTCGACGTCAGCTCGCTCATGTGTGAATACTTCCCCTGTGGCAGTTGATGCAAAGCGCATCAGACTCCAGCCCGCCGCAACCTGGATGAATAGGGGGCTTCGCTGCCGTGAACCCCCAAAAAAGTTCTTCGCATCCCCCATAGGGATGATAGCGCCAGCGTCCTTGGCGTGATAACGCGACTCAGGTCAAAAGTGATGTATCCAGGTCACGCGGAACGACCGGGACTCGGCGGGGTGGAAGTGGATGTCGTCCACGCCACCTGCGGCTTCGCCGGGCAAGCGCGAGCCGTAGTAGTAATCAATGGCTGAGGCTTTCTTATTGCCCAGATTGAAGCCTTCCAGCTCGACGCTGTTCCGGGCGTTGACCTTGTAGCCGACCCGACCGTTGAACAAGGCCGTGCTGCGCGAGCGGACGCTGTTGTCTTCGAGCAAGGGACGTGGGCCGAAGTAACGCCATTGCAATGCGCCAAACCAGGGGCCGAGGTTGTCCACCGCAATGGCCAAAGACGCCACACCTTCCACCGCGCCGGGTATGCGCTGACCCACGGCATCGGCGTCACGGAATCTGGCGCGCGCGAAGGCCACATCGGCGTCTACCGTCAACCAGTCGGACAGCTTGTACAGGTTGGCGAACTCGAAGCCGGTGCGACGACTCGGGCGCCCGGCCTCGGTGGTGCCGGCGTCGCCCACAAAGATCAGTTCCGATCCGAAGTCCAGGCGATAAAACGACAGCGACGTTTGCAAGCCCGGAAGCAGCACTGTGCGCACGCCCAACTCAGCACCGCGCGACCGGACCAGCGCCGTCACCGGATCCACCGGGTCGCCGCTTTTGGGATCGACCCGGATGGTGGTGCCACGCGCATCGTTGCTGTGGAAACCGCCGCCCGCATTCACGTAAAAGTCGGTCTTGGCCCACGGCCCGAAGATCAAGCCCAACTTCGGATTGACGATCGTGGCGTTGACGGCGCCCGAATTGACGGGGCTGTCGCTGCTGACCTTGAAGCGATAGCCATCGGCCCGCAAACCCGCTACCGTGCGAAACCACGGTGTCCAGCGCGTGGCGTTCTCGATGAACACGCCGGCGCTGCTTTGCACGATGTGGTCACGGCGCGTGGTGGAGACGGTTTGACGCGCCTGCGTGCTGAGCAAGCCGTTGAAGATGTTGTCGGTTTGAAGCTGCAAACCCACGCTGGTTTCTGACTCCAGGCCGAGGCCTTTTTGCACCCAGGCGTGCGTGACATTCAAGCCCGCGGTGCGGCGGCGATCGGGCTGGGCAAATTGGTCGCCCCGGATTGGATCGTCCAGCGCATAGGTGAAATTGGAGTACAGATCGAGTTGGTTGTCGACGAGGTAGGCATTCACCTGCGTGCCCGATGCCTCGCTGCTGCGGCGCCACGCGGCCGACAGGCTGTAGCGGTGCGACTTGCCACCGTCGGTGGTGTCGATCGCGTCAAAGCGGTTCAGCAAGCCCGCGTCCACTGCGCGCCGGGGAATTTGATCGGTGGCGTTCCAGCTTGCCTCGTAAGCCATCGCGGTCACGTTGAAGCCGTTCAGGGCATCGCCTTCGCTGTAGCGCAGCACGCCGTTCAACTTGCGAAATTTGTCGGGGTTCACAAAAGGGCCGTCGTTTTGCATGGCCTCCAGCGCGTACAGCAACTTGCCTGAGCCTGCGGTGGGTGAGTCGGCCAAGAGCACGCGCCTGAATCCGTTTTGCCCCAGCGCGACGCTGGCAATGCCGCGCTCCAGCTTGTCGGCGTACTTGACGCTGACCGCACCAGCGGACGAAAAGTCACCCTCGGCGGGGTAGTACGGACCCTTGCGGTATTCCATGCCGGTGGCAAGTTCAGGTATCAAGAAGTTCAGGTCGGTCCAGCCCTGGCCGTGAGAGTGCGAGCGTTGGTTGACCAGCATGCCGTCCACCGTGGTGCGCAGGTCGGTGCCGTGGTCGAGGTTGAAGCCGCGCAGGTAGAACTGATTGGCTTTGCCTTCGCCGCTGTGCTGGCTGACGATCAAGCCGGGCGTGGCTTCCAGCAATTCACCCGGCCGGTAAACGGTGCGGGCTTCCAGTTGCTTTTGCGTCACGGTGCCCGAGTTGGCCGAGTCGGCCACGCCGACCAAGCCGGTGCTGTTGCCGTTGACGATGACGCGTTCCAGCGTTTGTTCACCGCCCGCGTGGGCTTGAAAAGTAAGCGTACCGCCGGCTGCCAACGCGGCTGCCAGCCTGACGAGGCGATGTCTGTTGGGTTGCGAAAAATTTTTCATGGGTGACTTTTGAGGCCGCGGCGGCGCGGAGCAAAGCCGTCTGCAATCAACAGACGATTCGTTCCCGCGACACGGCGCAGCGAATTTGAGGCGGTTGGCCGCTGTGTGCATTTCTGATCAGCGACCACGGTGGATGCAGGCCACTTCACAGCCCTGCAAACGCAACTCAAAAACGACTCAGGCTTTGGGAGGGCGGTCTGAAGCGCGCAGCTCGGCGCTTTGCAAAGACCAGCGTGGCGACTCGCCCCACGCAGACGGCAACGCGTTGGCAGCATGAAGCCGCTCTTCATGGGTCCAACACAAAAGCGGCAAAAGCGACGCGCCCGCTTTTGACGCCGAGGCGTCCAGGTCGGCCCGCGCAGCATCGGCCGATGTGCCGCCGTCCGTCACCACGACGCTGGCGTCGGCGGCTGGGTGGTAGTGGCGTTGGACGCTGCTGTGGTCATGCTCAACAGCGTGCGCTGTGTTGTGTGCGCCTGAGTCTGCAGCGGTGTGCGGGGTAGCTTGTGTGGCGGCTTGTGTGACAGCTTGTGTGCTTGTGTGTGATGTGGCGTGCGAGGTGGCGTGCGAGGTCGCGTGCGAGGTGGCGTGCGAGGTCGCGTGCGGAGTGTTGTGCGAGATGGCGTGCGAGCTTGCATGAGCAAACAACGGCCTGCGCGCCGGCCGCAGCACAACCGCGTCAGCAGTCAGCACAGCCGGATTTTCAAAAACCGCCGCTGCCGCCGTCGCATGAAAGTGCTGCGCTCCCAGCAGCGCCGTGACCGCTGACGCAAACCCGCAAAAGGGCAAAGCCAGCAGCAGACACACAACCGCCCAGCGATGAATCTGCGCTGCCGCGGAGGCTGTCAAAAACGAGCAATCGGTTGAACTGCGGTGCATCAATGGCGCGTGCTGTGGGCGAAAAAATGTGTTGCTTGCAATGAAGCTGAGGCAGGTCGGGTTATTTGTTCGTACGCTGATGCGCAGCACTCGGATGCAAATTGGCGCGCGCTGGAAACGGTTTTTGTGGAGCGTCGGTGGTGCGCCGTACAGCGCCCTGGCAACCGCTTGCAAATATAGCCGTCCGCTCGGCTGCGTGAAGTCTAGAAGCGTGGGCGGCAGAAGGCGGCGAAGCGAAAGGTGGCCCCAGCGAGGACAGTTTTTGCCGGGTTTGCAGGCCCATAGCCGTAGCTATGGGACAAAAAGCCGGTGTTCTCGAAGAGCGGCGTAGCCAAAAATGGTCCGCTGTGGCCGCCTTGCA
>JBBRGA010000084.1:0-15147 GCA_038241115.1 Burkholderiales bacterium
TTCGGAACTTGAAGATGCGAAACGGCTGACCCAAACGACCGACCCGGACTTGCCTGAAAAATATCGGGCCGCGACTGTCCAGGCGAATGCAAAGCGCCACCAGCAGCAAAACCGGTGACAACAAAAGCAAGCCCAACGCCGCTGCGGTGAAGTCAATGAGCCGCTTTAGCACGTCGCTGCCACCTCAGTTCTGCGGTGGGTGACGCAGCGCAGTGCACACCGCATCAGTCACTCGGCGCACGTCGCCGTCGCTCATTCGTGGATAAATTGGCAAGCTCACCAAGCCTTCATAAGCCGCTTGACTGTGTGGAAAACGCTCGGCTTTCAAGCCGTAACGCTCTCTCCAATACGGCTGTAAATGCAGCGGGATGTAGTGAACGCTGCAACCGATTCATGCGGCGAACAGTTGCGCTATGAGTTCGTCGCGGTCGATGGGTGCGGCGTCATTCAAGCGCAGCGGGTAAAGGTGCCAAGAGTGGACGTCGCCGGGTGCTGCTTGGGGCGTGGGCACCAAAGGCAAGCCTTCAAAGGCGACGTCGTACTGCGCGGCGATTTTCTGGCGACGTTGCTGAAACTTCACGGCGCGTTTGAGCTGATGAATACCCAACGCAGCCGCAATGTCGGTCAAGTTGTACTTGAACCCCGGTGCCACGATTTCGTAATACCAGCTGGGCACTTTGGCGGTGAAGCGGTCGAAGGCGTCGCGGCTGATGCCGTGCAGGCGCATGACTTTCATGCGCTTGGCGAGTTCCGGGTTGCGGGTCACCACCATGCCGCCTTCGCCGGTGGTGATGGTTTTGTTGGCGTAAAAACTAAACACCGTCACATCCGATTGCAGCGTGCCTATGAGTTGTCCTGCGCACGTGGTGGGCAAGGCGTGGGCAGCGTCTTCAATCACCTTCAAGCCGTGCTTTTGGGCCAGCGCCAACAGGGCTGGCATGTCGGCCGCCAAGCCGGCGTAGTGCACCGGCATGATGGCCTTGGTGCGCGGGGTGATGGCGGCGGCCACTTCGTTGACGTCGATGCACAGAGTGGCCGGGTCGATGTCGACCAGCACCACGTCGGCACCCAAGTAGCGCACCACTTCGGCGGTGGCGGTGAAGGTGTGGGTGGTGGTGATGACCTCGTCGCCTGGGCCGATGCCCACGGCTTCCAGCGCCAAGTGCAAACCGGCGGTGGCCGAGTTGACGGCCAAGCTGTGCAGGCTCGTGTCGCCCAAAAACGCGGTGAAGTCTTCTTCAAAGCGCTTGACCTTGGGCCCGGTGGTGAGCCAGCCAGAGCGCAGCGTGTCGACCACCTCGGCGATTTCTTCTTCGCCGATGTCGGGCAGGGCGAAGGAGATAAAGGGTGGTGGAAGTGCGGCGTTCATGTGGTGGCAAGTTGCCAAGGGTTGATGAGGGTCAGACCGGGCAAGTTCAAAAAGTCTTTGGTGTTGCGCGTGACCAAGGGCAAATGGTGGTGCGCGGCTATCGCGGCGATCTGCGCGTCTTCTACCGTGATCGGCTGACCTGCGCGGCTTCGTCCGGACACGAAGCTGGCGTAAATCGGTGCTGTTTTCTCATCGAAAGGCAGGTTCAAGCCGTTGAAATCTTGATCAAACATTTCTTGTGCCACCTTGGACAGCACGTCGCGCTTCTTTCCAGCGGGCAACAAGGCAATACCCAAAAGAATTTCCGCTTGAGTGATGGAGCTGATCATGAACTTCGTGCCTTTGCGCTGTGAAGCAAACCAGTCCAGCACCAAAGCCTCGGGCGCAGGGCGCATCAGCTCTGAAAGCACGTTGGTGTCGAGGAGCACGGCTGTGTTCATTTCCGATGCGACTTTGGCAGAGATTTCTGTGATGAATGACGCGGCATTTGCCGTGGTGCTGGAAGCAGTGTTGGTTGCGGTGACTGACGCGGTGTTTGGCGCGCAGGCAACGGCAAAGCTTCAATCGACACGGCCGCAAAGCGCCCGATAACACGTTGCGCAAAGGGTTCGTCCGGCACGGCACCGAGCACAGCGCTCTCCAAAATATCTCTCGCTTGCTGCTCCATGGAAACTCCGCGTCGCGCCGCCAGAACGCGAAGCTCAGACTTCACGCGTTCGTCCATGCTGCGAATCATCAGTGTGGCCAATTTCGTTCTCCCTCAGTCTGCATTCATTGTATTCAATGTATGCAGTGCATACTTATTTTTTGGAAATCCAGATCAAGGCGTGGGTTCGCAGCAACGCGATTGAGTTGACGAATCCGTACAGACGGGGATGCATCCGCGTCACGAAGCGAGCCACTGGGGGTGCCAAGGTGACGCGCTCAGCGCGCGTTTGCCCGTGCGCAAACAGCGCCTGCACCCGCTTCAGCGGCACGCCGCGCACATCGGAGTTGCGCGGGTTGTTGACGGTGAAGTCGTACCACAGCACACCACCGCCGGGCTTGACCCAGCGCCACATGGCGTCAGCCAAGCGCTGCTGAAACGCGTCGTCGAGCAGTGATGAAAAGACGGTGGACACGAAGACGATGTCTTGCGATTCGGTCTGTACATTCATCTCGAGCGCATCACCTTGCGTCAGCCGCAATTTGTCAGGCAGCACCGAACGGGCGAGTTGAAATCGATCTGGCAACAGCTCTACGCCACTGAGGTGCTGCGGTGCAAAGCCCATGCGCAACAGCTCCAACAAGTTGCCACCACTGCCGCAGCCCACCTCCAACAAGCGCAGCTCAGACAAGTCGGTGAAGCCGAGCTCAACGAACAAGCGCAGCATGGCGCGTTGGCGCTCTTGCACACTGTGCCAAACATCAGGGCGCAGCAGGCTGTAGCGCTCAGGACGCTGGCGACGGGCGTATCGGGCAGCGACTTCTTCGGGTTCTGATTTCACTGCGGCGCCTTCGTTGAAATTAGCGCTTCAATGAAGCGCTGCGCCAACACCGGGTAGGTGTGGTGCGCCATCACAAAATCCTGGCCCGCGCGGCCCATGGCAGCGCGTTCGTCGGCGGGTATGCGCACCAGCGCTCGCAATCCATCGGCCACGGCCTGCGCCGACTCGGGCGCCACTGTCAAACCGCAGCCCGCTTCTTTCACCGGGTCGTTGCCTGCCTCCACCGAATGCAGCACGACGCGGCTGGCCATCATGTAGTCCATGAGCTTGTTGGGCGCGATGCCAAAGCGGTACAAAGGCGTGCGTTGCCAGCCGATGTAGACGATGTCGAATTCAGCCAAGAGCGACGGAATCTGCGCTTTCGCAATGGCGTCAAACAGCGTCACGTGGCGCAAGCCTTCAGCGGCCACACGCTGGGCCAGACGCGCCTTTTCCATGCCGCCGCCGACGCAGACGAAGGCGAAGTTTTCATCCTCGACCAACGCCGCTGCATCAAGCAAAACATCCAGCGCGTTGGGCAAACCGTGCGATCCGGCATAGCCGACGACGGTGCGCCCCGAAGCACGCAACGTTTGCAAATGCGCGCGAAGGTCGGCCCGCAGTGGCTGGGCCTGCGCCGTCCATTCGTCAGGCGAAACTCCGTTGGGCACGATGTGCAATTTGCGCAAGTCCAAGCCGTGCGCGGCCATGTGTTCGGCCACTTTGGGCAGCATGCTGACCACCACATCGGCGTCGCGGTAAGCGTCGTTTTCAGCCTTCTGGCACAGCATGATGAACGGATGGTGCCTGGACATTCCCGAGAGCTCCATCGGTGACGCCGGCCACAAGTCGTGAACTTCATAAACCAGCTGCGCGCGCGCCATCTTGGCGATCCGGCGAGCCACCCAAATGTCCATCGGGTAGGTGCTGGAGGCAATCACCACGTCGGGTTTGAAGGTGCCGGTCAGGCGCTTTGAATCGGCCCACAGCTGACGCAAAAAACTCCAAATGTTCAATACCCGGCCGACGCCGTTGCCAGCGTATGTGGGCGTCGGATACCAGCGGTAGCGGATGCCTTCAATCAGCTCGTCCGAGGCCGCGTGAATCACGGCACCGGACGCCGCACCAGATGCCGCACCAGACGCCTCATCAAACGCCGAGTCCACCCCTTCGGGCTGCCTGCTGCGCACATGCGAATACGAGGCCGCGACGATCTGCACCTGGTGCCCCGCCCTCACCCACTCGCGCGCCAAGTAGAACGGCCTGTACTCCATGCCGTGCTGCGGCGAGCCAGCGTAGTGGTTGATGAGCAGGATGTTCATGCGCGCGCCGCGACCGTATCGGCATAGCAGCGCTCCATCATTTCGACGCAGCAGCCCCACTCGTATTCGCTCTCGACGTGCGCGCGACCCGCCGCACCAAAACGTGCACGCAAGTCGGCGTCGAGCACCAGGCGCTTCAGCGCGGCCTGCAAGGCGGGCACGTCGTCGCGCGGCACCACCAGGCCCGTCTTGCCGTCCACCACCACTTCCGGCAGGCCGCCGGCATCGCTCACAACCACCGGCAAGCCGCAGGCGCCAGCCTCGATCACGGCCACGCCAAAGCTTTCGCTGTCCAGACGGCTGGGCGCGGCGTAAATGTCCAGCTGACGCAGCCAGTGCGGAACCTCGGCGTGCGCGACGGCGCCGACAAACTGCGTGCGGTCACTGACACCGAGCTGCGCCGCAAGTTGCACCAGTTCGCCACGCTGCGGACCGTTGCCGACGATCAGCAGCCGACACTCGGGCTGCGCCGCTTGCACCTCGGCGTCGGCGCACAGGCCGGCGAAGGCGCGCAACAGCAAGTCGACGCCGTACTTCGGTGCCAGCGACTTGACGATGCCGATGGTGAAGGGGCCGCGCCGTCCGGGCGCGCCGCGCGGCCCGCGCGCCGACGGATATGCGGCGAACCGCACCAGGTCGACACCGAACGGCGTGATGGCAATGCGGCGCCGCTCGGGCGTGAGCCGCCGAACCTGATCGGCCATCGCGTGACTGGTCGAGGCAACGGCGGTGGCGCGCCGCAACACCTTGCGCAGCAGCCAGCCTTTGATGGCGCTCTCATAGGGGAAGTCGTAGACATCACTGCCCCACACCGACAGCAGCGTCGGGCTGAATGCGGCCAGTGCGCCGGTGGTGCCGTAGCCGCTGGCGTAGTGCACGTTGAGCAGGTCGGGCCGCCAGGCCGCCAGATGGCGCCGCAGGGCCCAAGCGTTGCTGAAGTAGCCCCACTGCCCGGCGCGAGGCAACCAGCACACGTCGGCCTGCTGCGGCAACAGCGAACGCTCTACACGCTGCTGCGACACCACGCTGACCGCGTGCCCGCGCGCCACCAGCGCAGCCGCCCAGCGCTGCAGATGAATCGAATTGGCCGGGCCGAGCAAGGCGATCCTCATGCGGCGTCGCCATGCGTTGGTGCGTCGCGCAGCGACTGAATCGCAAACACCGCGGCCGCCGCGAGTGCCGCCGCAGACCACAGCATGCACATCGGCAGCAATGCTGACGACGATGCTGAGGGTGACACCCAGAGTGATTCCGACGCTGACAGCAACAGGAACAGGCCGCCGAGTCCCAGCACGGCCCAGCGCGCGACTTCGGCGCGCACGGCGACCCACGGTGTGCCGCTCGCGTTGGCGTTGACGCCAAGCACCCGCGAAGCCGCCTCGGCCGCGCCGCCAACCAGCAACACAGCGAGCGCACTCGCCAAGCCGTCGTAGCCGACTCCCAGACCCAGGCGCGGCCACAGCGGCGCCGCAAACCACACCAGCCCGGCGATGCCAAGCAGCGCCACAAACAACGCCCACGCCCAGCGCTTTGAGGCCTGCGCGCCGGGCCGCTCCATCCAGCGCCTGAACAACAGCGGCGCGGCGTAGCTGACCGGCGTGAGCGGAACCTGCACCAGCGTCAGCGCCATCGTGAATACGCCGAGCACCGCCGCGCCCGAGGCGTGCTCGACCGCACGCTGCACGAGCAGGATGGCTGCCGTGTAGAGCGCAGCCGCAAGCCACGCCGCGAGGCCGTAATGGCCGAGCTCGCGCCAGCCGACTCCAGCGGCTGGCGGCGTGCCGATCAAAGCAACGCTTGCGGGAACACTTGGCGCGCGGCTCGCTTGAACGTGTGCGATGCCGCTTGCTCCACTCATTGCGCCACTCATTGCGTCAGCGTTTGCAGTACGCCGCAGCCGCAGCAGCCGCCAAAGCGCCAACGCGGCCGCGCTGCCAAAAGCCAACATGAAAAGCCATGGCCAACGCTGTTCATTCACCGAACCCGTCGCGACCAGCCACAGCACGCCCGCCAACAACACGAGCTGCGGCAGGGCGGTGACGAGGTTGAACCACTCGGTGCGCTGCCCGACCAGTAACAAAGCCCGCAGTTGGCCCTGCAACACGCCCAAGCCGACCGCCAGTGCGGGTGCCACCGCAAGCCCGATGGCGGCAGGCGTCCCAAGCCCCACCTGCGGGTGCTGCACACACCCGTACAGCAGCGCGATGGGCAGCGCCAGCAACGCACTGCCGGTGGCCCAGCGCAGGGCCGCACCGCCACCGAGCCGCGACGACTTCACGAAATAGAAAAGTGCCTGCGGCAACCCGAACATCGCGAACGCCACCACAAACTCGATCTCGGCCTTGGTACGGCTGAATGCGCCTTGCTGTTCTGGCCCCAGGTTCATGCCGAGCCACAGCGTTGCGATCAGCAGCGATGCCGAACCCATGCCCTGCACCAGCAGCGACACGCCGAGTTGACGGCGCAGGCTCAAGCGGCGGAGCGCCGGCGCGCTGCAGCGAACAGGTTCGACGCGAAAAGGCGCCGGCCCATCGCCGGAACGGCCGTGGCGGCAGCGAACACCGCCTTTTTCATGGCGCGTTGCGGCCACGCGCCGCTGTACTGCGCGCCTTGTCGTTCGAGCCTGAGGGCGCGTCGCGCTGGCTCGGTCGCCGTTTCGTGAACCCAAACCTGCGCAAACGCCGTCACCTCGAGCCCGGCACGCTCGAACAACGCCAGGCCGTCGGCCAGCGTGTAGCGGCGCAGGTGGCCCGACACGTCGTCGGGGCCGTAAGCGCGGTTGCGGTTGAGCCAGTTGTCTTCAATCGGCAGGTTGACCAGCACGGTGTCGCCAAGCGCGGCAGCGTCGCGCAAAAAGCTTTCGTCGTCCGGCACGTGTTCGAGCACGTCGCTCATGATCACGGCGTCGAAGAGCGGGGCACGCGCATCGCTGAAGTCACCCAAACGAAAGTCACCACACCGAAAGTCGACGTCGGGGAAGCGTGAGCGCGCTGCGGCCACATTGGCCGACGAGATGTCCATGCCGACCTTGCGGCCGCCGGCTTGCACCGGCACGGCCGCGATCAGTTCGCCGGTGGCGCAGCCGATCTCCAGCACGCTGGTCAGCAGGTGCCCTGGTGCCAACAGGCCCATCAGCTGCGGCAACTTGAACAAGCGCACCTCGATGTCGATCTGCGCCTGCTCGAACGAGCCACTGGCGCGGCGCGCCACGTACTCGGGATGCTGGTCGTAGAGCGCCGAAAAGTCGACGCTGGTGGATGCGGCCGACGCAGCGGCCGAAAAGGCTGAAGCGGCCGGAGTTGCAGGGTCGTCCGCGGGCATCACTGCAGCGCGGCCAGCACGGCGCTGACCACGTGGTCTTGCTGGGCTTCGCTCAAGTCGGCACTCATTGGCAGGCTCATGACCTGTTGGCTGGCCTGCACGCTCTGCGGGCAGCATTCGGGGCAACACAACGCCGCGTAGGCGGGCTGATGGTGAACGGGTTTCGGGTAGTGAACCGCGGTTGGAACGCCCTGCGAAGCCAACGCCGCCTGCACCTCGGTACGGTTCTGGACAAAGACGGTGTACTGCGCCCACACGCAGTCGCGGTCGCTGCGCACCGCGAGCAGCCGCAGGCCGCGCACGCCACCAAGCAGCTGCCGGTAACGCTCGCCAAGCGCATGGCGGCGCGCGATCTCCCAGTCAAAGCGTTCCAGTTTGGCGAGCACCACGGCGCATTGCAGCGTGTCCATGCGGCCACCGACACCGACGCGGGTGTGGGTGTAGCGCGCGCTCTGCCCGTGCACGCGGATCTCGCGGCAGGCCTGCGCCAGCACCGCGTCGTTGGTAAAGACAGCGCCACCGTCGCCGTAACAACCCAGCGGTTTGCTCGGAAAGAAGCTGGTGCAGCCGAGCGTGCTCAGGTTGCAGCTTTGCTTGCCCTGATAAGTGGCACCAAAGCTTTGCGCTGCGTCTTCGATCACCGCCAGGCCGTGGCGCGCGGCGATGGCGTTGATCGCCTGCATGTCGGCCACCTGCCCATACAGGCTCACCGGCATGATCGCGCGGGTGCGCGCCGTGATTTTGGCTTCGACGAGCGCAGCGTCGATGTTGCAGGTGTCGCGCTCGATGTCGGCAAACACCGGCTTGCCGCCCAGCAGCACGATCATCTCGGCCGTGGCGGCAAAGGTGAACGGCGTGGTGATGACTTCATCGCCTGGCTGCAGGTCAAGCGCCATCAGCGCGATCAACAGCGCCTCGGTGCCGCTGGACACAGTGATGCAGTGAGCCGCACCCACGCGCTGGGCCAAGGCCAGCTCAAGCTCCTTCACCTCGGGACCCATGATGTATTGGCCGTGATCGAGCACGCGCTGCATGCGCTCGTCGATGCTGGTCTTCAGCGCGCCGTATTGGCTTTTCAGGTCAATGAAATCGAGCTTCATCCCACATCACTTTCTGCGAAGCGCACCGCACCGTGGCTCATCACATAGCGCTCGCCAGTGGCCGGGCAAATGGCTTCGCCGTCGAATTCGCCCGTGAACTTCAAGCGCTCGCCATGACGGCTCATCCAACCAATTCGCCTGGCGGGCACGCCGACGACCAAGGCGAATTCAGGCACGTCTGAGCTGACCACCGCGCCTGCACCGACAAACGCATAGCGCCCGATCGTCACGCCGCAGACCACGGTGCAATTGGCACCCAGCGTGGCACCCTGCTTTACCAGCGTGGGCCGGTACTCGTTTTTGCGAGTGACCTCAGCGCGTGGGTTGTGCACGTTGGTGAACACCACGCTGGGGCCGCAAAACACATCGTCTTCCAAGGTCACGGCGTCATACACCGACACGTTGTTTTGAATTTTCACGTTGCGACCGATGCGCACATCGTTGCCCACATAAACGCCCTGCCCCAACGAGCAATCGGCACCTATGAGCGCACCGGCGCACACATGCGCAAAGTGCCAGACGCGGGTTCGTTCGCCCAGTTGGGCGCCTGCGTCAACGATGGCGGAGGGATGAATCATGAGAACTGAACAAGCTAGAAAAACGGATTAAGAAATCGGGTCAAAACACCAGCGGCAGCCCAACGCGAACGCCGTCGCGTGCCGATCGGTAGGCTGCGATCAACACTTCCAATGAGCGCAAACCTTCGTAGCCGTCGACCTGCGCATGCGCTTCACCACGCAGCGTGTTGATCACGTTGTCGTAGTACAGCGGGTGACCCGGCCCGTAGACACTGGTCACGCCGTAGCTGGCGTCTTTCACCAAGGCGTCGTCGGCATGCGGCGTATCGAATTCCCAGTGGTCAATCTTGTTGACCGCCACGCCGCCCACACGCACCGTGCCGCGCTCGCCCAGCAGCGTGATGCTGCCTTCGAAGTTTTGCTTGTGGGTGAGCATGGTCACGTTGACCGATGCGAGCGCACCGCTGCGCAGACGCATGCTCATCACGCCGGTGTCTTCGGCTTCAATCTGGCGCGCCAAAGTGCCGGTGTAGGCATGGACGTTGTCGACAGGCCCCACCAACCAATCGACCATGTCCACATAGTGACTGGCCTGGTTCATGAAGGCGCCGCCGTCCATGTCCCAGCGGCCGCGCCACGGCGCTTCGTCGTAATAGCTTTGCGGGCGCGTCCAAAACACATTCACCGTCACCAGCGCCAACTTGCCGAAGCGTCCTTGGTCTACAGCGCGCTTGACCAGTTGAAGCGTGGCGTTGAGGCGGTTTTGTTTGACCACGAACAGCTTTACGCCCGAATCGCGACACGCCTTGACCATCGCGACGCCTTCGTCCCATTTGGTGGCCATGGGTTTTTCGCTGAGCACATGGCAACCGGCTTGCGCCACTTGCGTGGCTTGCTGCGAATGCAGGCCGCTGGGCGTGGTCAGCACCACCAGGTCGGCGTCGCTGTGGGCCAGCAAGTCGGTCAGCGAACTGAAGCCTGCTGCGTGGGTAGACGCCACTGCCGCCTCCAACGCCGCCGGGTTGGTGTCGCACACCGCCACCAGATCCACGCGCTGCGCGTGTTGCGCCATCGCCGCCAAGTGCGTCTTGGCAATGCGGCCGCAGCCCACCAATGCCACGCGGAGCTTGCGGTCACGAATCACGGATGGGATGGGCATGAAGTCAATCAAACGCTGCAAGGCCCAAGTGCCCGGCAACCCGAGATTTTATGGGTGTCCTTCGCATCAAAGCGCGCCGCCTAAAATTCGGCTCTCTTCGCACCATCACCATGACGCAAATCACTTCCCCCAGCCTCGATACAGCCGCACCGGCAGACGAAAACAAGCTCATCGCCGAGCGCCGCGAAAAACTCGCTCACATTCGCAGCCAAGGCGTCGCCTTTCCGAACGACTTCAAACCGAAGCACCGCGCTGCCGAGCTGTTTCGTTTGTACGACGGCATGGACAACGCCGAGCTCGACCCGCTGGCGGTGAAAGTGAGTCTGGGCGGCCGCATGATGCTCAAACGCGTCATGGGCAAGGCCAGTTTTTGCACGCTGCAAGACGCCTCGATGGGCGCAAGCAGCGGTCGTTTGCAACTCTTCGTCACCAAGGACTTGATTGGCGACGCCGCTTACGAAGCTTTCAAGCATTGGGATCTGGGCGACATCATTGCCGCCGAGGGCGTGCTGTTCAAAACCAAAACCAACGAGCTCAGCGTGCGCGTCAGTTCGCTGCGCCTCTTGACGAAAAGCCTGCGGCCCTTGCCCGACAAGTTTCACGGCATGGCCGACCAGGAGCAAAAGTACCGCCAGCGCTACGTCGACCTGATCACCGACGAACATGCGCGCGCGCGGTTTGCGGCGCGCAGCAAGGCGCTCAGCGCGGTGCGTCAGTTCATGGTGGAGCACCACTTCATGGAAGTGGAAACGCCCATGCTGCACCCAATTCCTGGCGGCGCCAACGCCAAGCCGTTTGTGACGCATCACAACGCGCTGGACCAGCAAATGTTCCTGCGCATTGCGCCCGAGCTGTATTTGAAGCGGCTCATCGTGGGCGGTTTTGAGCGGGTGTTCGAGATCAACCGCAGCTTCCGCAATGAAGGCATCAGCGTTCGGCACAACCCCGAATTCACGATGATGGAGTTTTACGCGGCCTACTGGAACCACCACGATTTGATGGACTTCACCGAGGAGGTGCTGCGCCACGCGGCCCGCGTGGCCACCGGCTCGGCGGCCATCACCTACGCCGGCAAAGCGGTGGCGCTGGACCAGCCGTTTGCGCGTTTGTCTGTGCGCGATTCGCTGGTGAAGTACGCTGGCTTGAGCGAAGCCGAAGCCATCGATTCCGATTTGATTCGCTCGAAATTGACCGCACAAGGCGTTGAAGTTCCGGCCCACTGGACCTTGGCCGAGCTTCAGTTCGGATTGTTCGAAGCGGTGGTGGAAGAACAGCTGTGGCAGCCCACGTTCATCATCGACTACCCGGTGGAAGTGAGCCCGCTGGCGCGCGCGTCCGACGCCAACCCTTCAATCACCGAGCGCTTCGAGTTGTTCATCACCGGGCGCGAATACGCCAACGGATTCAGCGAGTTGAACGACGCCGAAGACCAGGCCGCGCGCTTTCATGCTCAGATGGCCAACAAGGAAGCCGGTGACGAAGAGGCCATGTTTTATGACGCCGACTTCATCCGCGCGCTGGAGTACGGCATGCCGCCCACGGGCGGCTGCGGCATCGGCATTGACCGCCTGATGATGCTGATCACCGACAGCCCGAGCATTCGCGATGTGATCCTGTTCCCATCGCTGCGCAAGGAAGCCTGATGGCTCAGGTGCGCCTGAACACGCTGAGCGAAGTCGAGACGGCGCTGTGGCAAGAGCTGACCCGCGCGGTGCACGACAAGCACCACGAATGGCGCACGCTGGTGCTGGCCACGGTGGGTGGCACGAGCGACGAGCCGAGCGCCGATGCGCGCAACGTGGTGCTGCGCGAAGTCAACGCCAGCGCCAAGCAGTTGACGGTCTACACCGACTCGCGCGCCGAAAAAGCACAGCAGCTTGCCGAGCATCCGTACGGCACGATCGTGATGTGGTCGCGCCGCCTGGGCTGGCAACTGCGCTGCCGGGTGCGCTTGAGTTTGCAGACCAGCGGCCTGGCTGTGTCGTCGCGCTGGGAGAGCCTGAAGTTGTCACCGGCGGCGCAAGATTACTTGTCGCCACTGGCACCGGGCATGCCTTTGAGTGGCGCGTCAGCGGTGCTGTCAAAGCGCCATCACTTCGCGGTGATCACTGCCGAAGTGGTGTCCATCGACTGGCTCGAACTGCACCGCGAAGGCCACCGGCGAGCGGTGTTTGGTGATCAACCGGCCACTTGGCTGCAGGCCTAGCAACCAGTGCCAGCAGATCCAATCAAGCTTGCTTGAAAACCGGCTTGCGCTTGTTCAAGAAGGCGTCCATGCCTTCTTTTTGATCGAGCGTGGCGAACAGCGCGTGGAAATTGCGGCGCTCGAACAAGATGCCCTCTTGCAAGCTGCTTTCATAAGCGCGGTTCACGCTTTCTTTGGCCATCATCACGCTCGGGCCGCTGAATTCGCAGATGGTTTTGGCGGCATCCAACACCACGCTCATCAAGTCGGCCAAAGGCACGACACGCGACACCAGACCGCAGCGTTCGGCCTCTGATGCGTCCATCATGCGGGCGGTCAACACCATGTCCATGGCCTTGGCTTTGCTCACCGCGCGCGGCAAGCGCTGCGTGCCGCCGGCCCCGGGAATGATGCCGAGCTTGATTTCGGGTTGACCGAATTTGGCGTTGTCAGCGGCGATCAGGATGTCGCACATCATGGCCAGCTCGCAACCGCCGCCCAAGGCAAAACCGGCCACCGCACCGATCACCGGTTTGCGAATGCTGCTGATGGTTTCCCAGTTGCGGGTGATGAATTCACCACGGTACGCCTCCATGTGGGTTTTGAGGGCCATGGCGCTGATGTCCGCACCCGCCGCAAAGGCCTTTTCACTGCCGGTGATGACGATGCAGCCGATGGCGTCGTCGGCATCAAAAGCCTTCAGCGCGGCGCCCACTTCGTCCATCAAAGCGTCGTTCAGCGCGTTCAGCTGCTTGGGGCGGTTCAGCGTGATGAGGCCAGTGCGCAACGAGCCTTCGCCGTGGGTCGTGGTGATGATGAATTCGTAGCTCATGGGGTGGTTGCTTTGGGTTGGGTGGCTTGTGGCTGGTGTGGCTTGTGGCTGGGGTGGCTTGTGACTGGGTGGCCGGTGAGGCTCGTCCGCTAAGACGGAGAGAGGGCTAATTCGCTGCAGCAAGCTGCGGCTTGCGTTCAATCAGCATGTCGATGAAGGTGTCTGCATCTTGCCGGATGCGAATCCGCGCGGGAAGGTATTGCAGGCTGGGGGCGATCCATATTTCGGCGGTCAGATCACCGCCACTTTGGCCTGCCACCTGGCCCCCGATCTGCCCCAGCCGGCGTGGTTTCAAATGATAGCTGGCGACCTCGCCGAAGGGCGTGAACAGCGGCTCAGCACCGACCACGTCGTAAGTCCAGGTGTCAATTTTTCGGGTCAACGCCAAAGGCACCGTCACGGCGCTGCCGACCGCCAGCAACTCGGGTTTCAAGCTGAACAAATAGCTTAGCTGCACAAACTGGCTGGCGCTGTCCTGCACACCGACGGGGCGCGGCCGGCGTTCGCCGTTGGCCAGCACCACGGTGTTGGCGCCCAAGCTCACCATCGATCGCCGGCGCTCGCGAAACATCACTTTCGTGTCTTCGTCAAAACGCTCCGGCACCAGACCTTCCGGCGTGATCTGCCCTTCACTGCTCATGCGCCGGGTGATCAGCGGAGCCACCGGCAGGCCCACCAACACGTCCAAATGAACCTGATAGCGCGATCCGACGCGAACCCACTCGACCTGCGCGCGACCGTTGATTTCGCCGCGGTAATTTCCAGTCAGCACGTAGCTCAGACGCGTGGCGCCCGGCCAGGCAAAGCCGGCAGGAGCCGACGCGGCATCTGCGGCTGGAATCGGCGGCGGCGCAACCGGCGAGGCATCTACAACCACCGCGGCTGCAGGCTGGCTTGCTGCAGGCGCGACCTCGGCCAGCGGCCTTTCTTGTGTCTTGGGAACTTCGACTTCCGCAGTTTGCGGTTGCGGTTGCGGCTGCGGTGGAGGTTCCGATCCAGGCTGCGGCTGTGACGCTGCCGCGCTGACCGCAGGCGCTCGCTTGGCCCGCGGCGCAGGGGCGGGTCGCGCCGCAGGCAAAGCAGCAACGGTCGGCGGTGCTGCCACCTCCATGTCGCGAACATAGGCGACTTCGATGCGCGGCGGCATCGAGGCCAGCACGCCAAACTCTGCCATGTGCTCGGCCACGCTGCGACCGATCAGCACATGCAGCGCGACCACCGCCAGCACGCAAACGCTTCCGCGTGCAACGCTTCCACGTGCAACGCTTGAACGCGCAGCAGCGCTTGACCGCTGCACGGCGCTCGACTGCCACGCAGCACTCAACCCCGGCACATCGCTCAGCCCGCGAGCCATGCCTTGCGCAAGGCCAACTGTGCCGGCTCGGACTTGGCGCGAAGCACCAGGCTCACGCTGCCCAAAGCGCTGTCCACTGCAGCCTTGGGCCAGGTGGCGACGAGCGCGATCACCCGCTGGTCACGTGACACCAAAAACTCGGCCTTTTTGCCCGGCTGCAGCAAACGCAACGCGTCGTCGATGCGCCGCAAACGCCAGCCGTTGACGGCCAGCACTTCGTCGCCGACAGAAAAGCCTGCTTGCTCGGCCATGCCGCCGCGCAGCACGTGGGTGACGCGCGATCCGGTGAGCGCGCTCTCGCTCACGCGCAGGCCCAAACGCTGCGCCATCGTGGCGGCTTGCGGCTTGACATCCACGCCCATGCCTTGCAGCAGCGGCGCCAAAGGCAAGTCGTCGGTGCCGTGCACCCAAGCCTGAAATTCTGCGGCCAACGAGCGGCCCGCCACTTGCTCTAGAGCGCTGAGCACGTCGGTTTCGGTGATGCCGCCCTTGCCCGAGCCCGCGCCGCTGCGCTGCCACAG
>JBBRGA010000085.1:0-15002 GCA_038241115.1 Burkholderiales bacterium
CAAACTCGCCGAAGGCCTCGGGCGTTCCGGCCGCATTGACCAAAGGCTCGGCCATCAAAGACGCCAGGCGCGCTTTGATCTCGGGCGAATTCAGGGCTTCCGCAAAAGCTTTGTTCAAACGCGCGGTGCCCTCAGGCGGCATCTTGGCGGGGCCGAACAAGCCGAACCAGGTGTTCACATCAAAGCCCGCCAGCACCGCGCTGCTTTCCGCAATGGTGGGCACCTCGGGCAGTGCGCTGGAGCGCTTGGCGGTGGTAACTGCCAGCGCTTTCAAACGGCCCGATTTGATGTTGCCCGAAGCGGCCGCCAAGTTGTCGAAGTTCAAATCGACCTGGCCTGACACCAATGCCAATTGCGCCGGGCTGCCGCCTGCGTAGGGAATGTGCACCATGAACAAGCCGGCCTGGGCTTTGAACATCTCACCGGCCAAGTGGCCTGCGCTGCCGTTGCCGCCGCTGCCGTAGTTCAATTTGCCGGGGTTTTTCTTGGCGTATGCGATGAGGTCACTGACTTTTTCGATGCCGAGCTTGCTGGCCACCTCTGCGTTCATCACCAACACATTGGGCACTTGGGCGACGCCTACGACGGGCGTGAAGTCGCGGATCGGGTCATAGGGAATTTTGCTGAACAGCCAAGGGTTGATGGCGTGTGTGGCCACAGCGCCCATGACCAGGGTGGTGCCGTCGGGGGCCGACTTGGCGGCCAGGTCTGCGCCCAGGTTCCCGCCTGCACCGGGTTTGTTGTCAACGATGACCACACCCAGGCTGTCTTTGACTTTGTCAGCCAGAGCGCGGGCCACGGTGTCCAGCGGCCCACCCGGCGGGTAGGGCACGATGAGGCGGATGGGCTTGGTGTTTTGAGAGGAGTTTTGAGAGGGGTTTTGGGTGGAATTTTGATTGGCAGCTTGTGCCCATGCAGAACTGCCCAAGCCCAGCAGCGCCAAGCCAATCAAGTGGCGACGAAGAAGGTTTTTACGCATGTGATGTCTCAAGGCTTTTCGGGTGTTTGTCTGCTTCAGACGTGAATGAATCGGCGAAAAACTCGTCGCTCGGCAGACCGCACTTCAATGTGAAATCGTGCTGCGCCGAACTCACCATGATGGGCGCGCCGCAGGCATAAACCTGGTGGGCACTGAGGTCCGGGAAGTCATCCATCACGGCTTGATGAACCAAGCCCGTGCGGCCCGTCCACGCATCTCCAGCCTTGGGCTCAGACAGCACCGGCACATAGCTCAAATTGGCGGTTTTGGCGGCGGCGTCCATGGCCCATTCGTGTTGATATAAATCCGCCAGGCTGCGGCAGCCCCAATACAGCACCGCAGGGCGCTGAATGGCCTTGATCTGCATTTGTTCAATGATGGCCTTGATGGGCGCGAAGCCCGTGCCTGAAGCCAACAGAACCATCGGCTTGGCAGATTCTTCACGCAGAAAAAACGAGCCGAACGGGCCCTCGACCCGCAAGATGTCTTTCTCTTTCATGGTGCTGAAGACCGCGTCGGTGAAGATGCCGCCCGGGGTGTGTCGAATGTGCAGTTCGATCGACGGTTTTTCGGTTTGCGCCAGCGGCGAGGTCGCCATCGAGTAGGCGCGCCGCAGGTTGTCGCGCAGGATGAATTCAATGTACTGACCCGCCTGATAACGCAGTGCATCGTTGGCGGGCAATTGCAACGTCATTACTGCCACATCGGCCGCGGGCCTTTCAATTTTGGTGACGCGCACCGGCATTTTGCGAACGGGAATCTCGCCTGCGCCCGTCACGGCGCGCGCCTCGATCACCACATCGGTTTGCGCGGCGGCGCAGCAAGTCAGCGTCCAACCGGCTTCGGCTTCTTCAGCGCTCAACGCGCCTGCTTGATGCGCTCCGTGAATGACCCTGCCTTGCAGCACGCGGCTCTTGCACGAGCCGCAGGCGCCGTCTTTGCAGCCGTAGGGCAAGCCCACGCCTTGGCGTATGGCGGCGCTCAAAATCGGTTCGTCGCGAGAGACTTGAAAACTGCGCCCGCTGGGCTGAAGGGTGACGGTGAATGACATGGTGCTTCCGCGTTCTGCTTTTAAACTGAAACGTAATTTTGCCTGTCCAACTCTGGGTCTCCTCCAGTCATGACTTTGCCCGCTGCTTTCAAACGCCCCACCTTGCTCATCGTCGGTTGCGGCGACGTCGGCCTGCGTGTGGCGCGTTTGCTGCGCGGTCGTTATCGCCTGCTGGCGCTGACCTCGACGCCGCAACGCGAACAAACGCTGCGCGGTGCGGGCGTGGTTCCTTTGATTGGCAACTTGGACGACGCGGCCAGCCTGTACCGGCTGGGTTCGCTGGCAGATGCGGTGCTTCATCTGGCGCCGCCGCCTTTGAGCGGCCGCACCGATCCGCGCACGGCCAACTTGCTGCAAAACCTGGCCCGACGAGGCCGTGTTCGACGCATCGTTTACGGCAGCACCACGGGCGTTTACGGCAATTGCGGTGGCGCTTTGTTTGACGAGACCCGCGCCGTCAGCCCGACCACCGACCGCGCGCTGCGCCGTGTCGACGCAGAGGCGCAGTTGCGCCAATTCGGCAGCGCCATGGGCGTGCGGGTGACCGTGTTGCGCATCCCCGGCATCTACGCCAGTGACCGTGAAGGCGGTCACCCTCGCGACCGCCTGAAGCGCGGCTCGCCCGTGTTGCAGGCGCAAGACGACGTTTACACCAACCACATCCACGCCGACGACTTGGCACGGGCGTGCGTGGCGGCGTTGACGCACGGTCTGTCGCAGCGCGTGGTGCACGCGTGCGACGACAGCGACTTGAAAATGGCCGACTACTTTGACCTGGCCGCCGATTTGGAGGGCGTCCCGCGGCCTCGTCGCATCAGCCGGGAGCAAGCAGCGCTGGAACTGTCGCCGATGCTGCTGAGCTTCATGAGCGAGTCGCGGCGCCTGAGCAATCGGCGTTTGAAATCCGAATTGAAGTTGAAGCTGCGCTACCCGACGGTCAACACCGGCTTGTTGGCTTGAAGCCAGCCACGCTGATTTTTGAGTCCAATGCACACAACCTACCCCGCTCGGGCTTAGGTGTCTTCTTCGACTGTCCTGAAGTGTCGAAGGAAGCGCCAAGCCCATTGAAAGCCAAGAAAAATGAAGATCCTGCTGCTCACCGATCCCATGCCGTCGGGCATTTTTGCCAAGCCGTTGAGTGGCATCGAAGGTTTGGTCCTGCTCCCTTTTCACCGCGACTTGAGCGATGCAGATTTGGCAGACGTCGAGGTGGTGTTGGCTTGGCACGTGCCGGAAGGTGTTTACGCGCGCTTGCCGCGCTTGCGCTGGGTGTGCTCAGTGGCTGCAGGCGTAGAGAAGCTGCTCACAGCTGACTTGCCCGCACACGTTGCGGTGTCACGCATCGTGGATCTGGAGCAAGCCGAAGGCATTGCGCAGTTTGTCGTGATGATGGCGCTGCGTCACGCGCGCAGCTTGCCGCGGTACGAGGTTCAGCAAGCGCAAAAGCAGTGGGTGCGCCATCCGGTGGCGGCCGTGCGCAGCCGAGTGAGTGTGCTGGGCACGGGTTCGATGGGCAGCGCGATCCTGCGTCTGCTCAGTGCGGTCGGGTTCGATGCGAAGGGCTGGAGCCGCCGCTCAGAACTGAGCCTGGACGCGGTGCTCGCCGTCAGCGACATCGTGGTGTGCGCTTTGCCTTTGACGCCACTGACCAAGGACATCCTGAACTCGCGAACGCTGGCTTTGATGCCGCGCGGCGCCTACTTCATCAACGTGGCCCGTGGTGGCCATGTGGTGGAAGCCGATTTGATCGCCGCCGTGCGCAGCCAACATCTCAGCGGCGCTGCGTTGGATGTGCAGCGTCGCGAACCGATGCCCGCTCACGACGCGCTGTGGGATGTTCCCGGCATCACCATCACGCCGCATGTCGGCGCGCAGTCGTCGGCGCAAACGATCGCAACGCAGTTTTTGCTCGGCTTGCAGGCCTTGCAGTCGGGTGCGCCGCTACCCAACTTGGTGAATCGAGCGAACGGCTACTGAGCTCGATCTCCAGACCGAGCCTTGTTCGTCATCTGAGACGGCCTCTGCCTCCACCGTTGCCACCGCCGCGGCCCCCAAAAGGCGGCTTCCCCGCCCAATACCGGATCATCAAAAAGCCGCCCAGCATGCCGCCCAGATGCGCAAAATGCGCCACGCCTGAGCTGGACCCCGTCACGCCGAGGAAGAGTTCCAAACCGCCATAAAGCGCCACAAAAATTTTCGCTTTCATGGGGATGGGCGGGAACAGCGGCATGATGATGCGGTCGGGAAACAGCATGCCAAACGCCAGCAACAGGCCAAACAAACCGCCCGATGCACCCACCGTCGGGTAGACCGAACCCGTCAGCGACGTCATCACCAATTGCGTGGCCGCGGCCGTCAAAACACTGGCCGTGTAGAACTGAATGAAACGTTGCGTGCCCCAGACGCGCTCTAGTTCCGAGCCAAACATCCACAGCCCGAGCATGTTGAAAAACAAGTGACCGATGCTGCCGTGCAAGAACGCGTAGGTCACCACTTGCCAAGGCAAAAAGCCGTGTCCCAAGGGCCACAGCGCGAGCAATTGGGTGAACCATGCCCCAACAAAATAGTCGATGCAAAACGCGGCCACGTTGATGAGCAGCAGTGCTTGTGTAATGGGCGGCATCGGGGGCATGCGTGAATTCCTGCGGTGAAACGAAGTTGCTCAGTCTAAGTGCCCGTGTCCATCGGCTCGCCGGCCCTCAAGGCTCTGGTCTGCGAGCGACAGTCGCTGGTGTTTGGTGGTGTGCTGGTCGAGGTCGAGAAAAAAACAGGCTCGGCGTGTGGCACACTCTCGCTCCTCTACAAACACCGGCCTCGGTGGCGAAATCGGTAGACGCGCGGGACTCAAAATCCCGTTCCGCAAGGAGTGTCGGTTCGATTCCGACCCGAGGCACCAGCGTTAAATCCACACCTTTCTGATGACGATGTTCTTTCGTCTGACACGGCCCGATCGCGGCGGTCAAAAACGCAGATCGGAGACCCAATGAGCAAGCGACCCCTCAGCACCCCATTGCCCGAGCAGCGCAAGCTGACGAAGCTTGAAAAGCCCAGCTATGCCGGCCTCGAAGAAGTCGTAGGCAACACGCCCTTGGTGCAACTCAAGCGCTTGCCAGGCGTCAACGGGACGCAGAGAAACAACGTAATTTTGGGAAAGCTCGAGGGCAACAACCCAGCGGGTTCAGTCAAAGATCGCGCGGCGATCAACATGATCCGCAGCGCTGAAGAGCGCGGCGAAATTCATCCTGGCGACACGCTGATCGAGGCCACTTCGGGCAACACCGGCATCGCGCTGGCCATGGCGGCGGCAGTTCGCGGCTACCGCATGCTGCTCATCATGCCGGAGGACTTGTCCATCGAACGAGCCCAGACCATGAAGGCGTTTGGTGCCGAACTGATGCTCACCCCGCGCACCGGCGGGATGGAATACGCACGCGACTTGGCGCAACAAATGCAGCGCGACGGCAAGGGCAGGGTGCTGGACCAGTTTGCAAATGCCGACAACCCGCAAGTGCACTTCGACACCACGGGACCCGAAATTTGGCGTGACACACACGGTCGAGTCACCCATTTCGTGAGCGCGATGGGCACCACCGGCACCATCACCGGTGTGTCGAAGTTTTTAAAGTCGAAGTCGAGCACTGTGCGCATCATCGGCGCGCAACCAACCGACGGTTCGCGCATACCCGGCATCAGAAAATGGCCCGCGGCTTACCTGCCGAAAATTTACGACGCGCAGCACGTGGACGAGATTGTCGAAGTGAGCCAGGCCGACGCCGAAGACATGGCCCGGCGCATGGCTCGCGAGGAAGGCTTGTTTGCCGGAATTTCAGCGGCGGGCGCTTGCTGGACCGCGCTGAAAATTGCGCAGCAAGTGGAAAACGCCACCATCGTATTCATCGTCTGCGACCGCGGCGACCGTTACTTGTCAACCGGCGTTTTTCCTGCCTGAACCTCGCGTTCTATTCAGTCACTGTCCATGAAGCACGAATTCAACTTTTGCCCGAACTGCGCTACGCGGCTGCAGTCAATTTCGCAGCAAGAAGACGGTGGCGCCAAATCGCGCCTGCGCTGCGTGGCTTGTGACTTCACGCATTGGAACAACCCGACGCCAGTGCTGGCCGCTGTGATCGAGCTGGCCGACCGGGGCGGTGAAGTTTTGCTGGCGCGCAACGCCGCGTGGCCCGGTAAGTTCTTTGGTCTGATCACCGGTTTCATGGAAGCCGGAGAAACGCCGCAAGAAGGCATTGCGCGCGAGGTGGCTGAGGAAACCTCGCTCAGCGTCGATGCGCTGACGTTGATCGGCGTGTACGACTTTCAGCGCATGAACCAAATCATCATTGCGTATCACGCCGTCGCACGAGGTGAGATCAAGCTGTCGCCTGAATTGGTGGAATACCGCACCATCGCGCCAGAGTCGGTGCGATGCTGGCGCGCGGGCACCGGTTACGCTCTAGCAGATTGGTTGATCGCACGCGGCATCACGCCTCAGTGGCTGGAAATTCCCACTCGTCAATAACCTCAGGACTACAGATGAACGCAGAAAAAGAGATCGATACACGCGGCCTGAATTGCCCGCTGCCAATATTGAAGGCCAAGAAGGCTTTGGCCGACATGAGCGCTGGTCAGATTCTTAAAGTGCTGGCCACCGACCCGGGTTCTATCCGCGACTTCCAAGCTTTCGCGCGTCAAACCGGCAACGAGCTGGTGGAGCAGGCTGCGGCGAATGACGAGTTTGTTCACTATCTGCGCCGCAGGTAGTCAACATGGCCCTGCGCCGCAGGTAGTAAACGTGGCCCTGCGCCGCAGGTAGTCAACGTGGCCCCGCGCTGCGGACAGCTCGACCCGCTGGCGCTTCTTGCTGGTCACTGAAATTTTCAAAGCGTCAGCGTCTTCAGGAAATCCTTGAAGCCCGGCCCGAGTTCTGGGTGGGCCATGGCCAGTTCCACGTTCGCCTGCAAAAAGCCCTCTTTGCTGCCGCAGTCGTAGCGCTTGCCTTCGTATCGGTAGGCAAACACTTTTTCGCGCCGCAGCAAGCCGGCGATGCCGTCGGTGAGTTGGATTTCGTTGCCCACGCCGCGTTGCTGGTTCGCGATTTCGTGGAAAACCCCCGGCGTCAGGATGTAGCGACCGGCCACGCCCAAACGCGAAGGCGCCGATTCGGGCGCCGGTTTCTCGACGATGCGGCTCACGTCCATCAGGTGATCGTTGATGGCGGTGCCAGCGACAATGCCGTAGCGGCGCGTTTGTTCGGCCGGTACTTCTTGCACCGCCAAAATTGAGACCCGCCATTCCTCGTATTGGTCGACCATCTGCTTGAGAACAGGCGTTTCACCGACCATCAAGTCATCGGCCAAAAGCACCGCGAACGGCTCATTGCCCACCAAGCGCTGGGCGCACAACACGGCATGACCCAAGCCCAGTGCCTGAGCCTGCCGCACGTAGATGCATTCCATGTCGGCAGGTTTGACGCTGCGCACCACGTTGAGCAAATCTTCCTTGCCGGCTTGTTCAAGTGCGACTTCCAACTCGAAAGTCATGTCAAAGTGATCTTCAATAGGGCGCTTGTGGCGGCCCGTCACGAATATCATTTCGCGGATACCGGCTGCGTAAGCTTCTTCTACCGCGTACTGGATCAGCGGTTTATCAACCACAGGCAGCATTTCTTTGGGCTGAGCCTTGGTCGCTGGCAGGAAACGGGTACCCAACCCGGCCACTGGAAATATCGCTTTTGTGACAATCATTTACTTACAATCCTCGAGTGGTTTTTTCATTCTTGCATGAAGTTATCGACGCTCAACCTATTGGCTAAAGAGCAAGTTTGATGGACATACTGATCGTTGAACCCATCGAAGATGACGTCGTGCGTTGGCTCGAAGCCCGCCACACGGTCCGCTATGAGCCCGAGATGGCAAGCGACCCGCGGGAGTTCCGACAAGCGCTGTACAACGTACGCGCATTGATCTTGCCGCCTTCTTTGAGCTTGGACGCCCAAATCTTGCATTCCGCACCCGTGCTGCGTGCGGTTGGCAGGGTCAGCTCGGGCGCTGAAAATATCGACGTCGATGCCTGCGCCAAAGCCGGTATTGAGGTGGTTCGCAGCACCACTGCCACTGCGCAAGCCGAAGCCGAGTTCGTGATCGGCGCAATGCTGTCGCTGCTGCGCCGCGTTCCGGTTCGAGGCTCCGACGGAATGCGTGTGGGCCGTGAGCTTGGTGGCGCACAAGTGGGCTTGATCGGTATGACTCCCGCGGCTCGGGCGCTGAACCGGTTGCTGTCCAGTTTTGGGGCGCGCGTGTCGGGCTACGACCCGTCCCTTCATGCAAGCGATGGCGTGTGGCAGCGTTGGAACGTCAAACCGCTGGGCCTGCGCGAACTGCTGGAAACCTCAGACGCCGTCAGCGTGCAGTTGGCGTACTTCAACCGCTACAACGGTCTGTTGGGTGAGCGGTTTTTGCCGTTTTGCAAAATCGATCAGGTCATCGTGAGCATCTCGCATTCCGCGTTGTTCGACGAAATGGCGCTGTCTCAAGTGATGCAGAGTCAGCGCGTGGCCGCCGCCTGGTTTGACAGCATGGAGCCCGGTTTGCTCGATGAGGGACGGCCTCTGGCAGACATCGGCAGCTTGCAGATCACGCCGCGCGTGGCCAGCACGACGCGCGAATCGCGCCTGCGCAGTGCCTGGGCCGTGGCTCAGCGTCTCGACGAGTTGCTGTCGCTGCCCAGCCTGCCGACATTCGATGCGAAGCGAAGCGCCAGGCAGTCACGCCTCTCAAGTGATGCCTTCACGAGCATGTCAGCGATGCCTGAAATGACAGAGATTGACGAATTTGCCGAGGTCGCGGCGATGTTTGATGAGAACGGGGACATGCTGCAGGGCGAGGTTTTCGTAGAAGACTGGGGTGTTGAAGATCAGGCACCCATCAACAGCCGCCAAAGCCCGAACCGAGCTGCGTCAGCAGAGCCTGCCGCCACAGCCACAACCGCAGCCGCAGCCGCAGCCGCTACCGTTGCCTCTGCGTCGGCAGCGCCGCGCGAACTCAAGTCGACTGCTGAAGCGCTTGACGCTGACTTTGCAGTCGGTCCCGTGTTGCCTTGAACTCAGCCACGCGCTGCTGTTCCTGAGCCACCACCGCAGCAGGCGCGCGCGCCACAAAGCTTTCGTTGGCCAGCTTGGCATCTGCCTTGGCGATCTCGCCTTCCAGGCGCGTGATTTCTTTGCCCAGGCGTTCTGCCTCGGCTGCAACGTCAATCTCCACATGCAGGGCCAAACGCGTGGCCCCTGCAATCACCACTGGCGCGTGCGCGGTGGCCTTTGTGAAAGCGGCTTCGTCGGTGAAAACCTGAACCTCGGACACTTTGGCCAGCGCTTTCAACAGCGGCGTGCTTTGTGCCAAGAAGGCTGCGTCTGCGCCTGAACCTCCGCCCGCGTCCAGTACCAACAATGGCACTCGGACGGCGGGCGACAAGCTCATCTCGCTGCGCAGGCTGCGGCAAGTGCCCACCATGTCTTTGAAGCGCGCCATCCATTCGTCTGAGGCCGCGTCAATCCTTTCAAGCTGGGCCTTTGGATAGGCCGATGTGACGATGCTGGCGCCTTCGGTTTTGCGCCCCGCCACAGTGGCCACGGTTTCCCACAATTCGGCCGTGATGAAAGGCGTGATCGGGTGCAGCAAGCGCAGCGTGGTTTCCAGCACGCGGATCAACGTGCGACGCGTGGCGCGTTGTTCGGCCTCAGACCCACTTTGGATTTGCACCTTGGCAATTTCCAAATACCAGTCGCAGTATTCGTCCCACACAAACGCGTAAACCGAGTTGGCCACGTTGTCCAAGCGGTAGTCGGCAAAGCCTTGTTCAACGGCGGCTTCCACGCGTTGCAATTCGCTGCTGATCCATTTGTCAGCGGGGCTGAATTTCAGGTACTGATGAAACGGCTGGCCGGGCGCGCATTCGGCCTTGGTGTGTTCCTCGAGGCCGCAGTTTTGGCCTTCGCAGTTCATCAACACAAAGCGCGTGGCATTCCACAGCTTGTTGCAGAAGTTGCGGTAGCCCTCACAGCGCTTGGTGTCGAAATTGATGTTGCGTCCCAGGCTGGCATAACTGGCCATGGTGAAGCGCAGCGCGTCGGCCCCGTAGCCGGGCATGCCTTCAGGGAATTCTTTTTTGACGCGCGCGGCGACTTTGGGAGCGGTTTCGGGCTTGCGCAAACCCACCGTGCTTTTGCGTACCAAGGTGTCTAGATCAACGCCTTGAATCAAGTCGACCGGGTCAATCACATTGCCCTCGGACTTGCTCATCTTCTTGCCTTCACTGTCGCGCACCATGCCGTGGATGTAGACCGTCTTGAACGGCACGGTGTGCGCAAAGTGCTTGGTCATCATGATCATCCGGGCGACCCAGAAAAAAATGATTTCGTAGCCCGTGACCAGCACGCTGGACGGCAAGAACAGGTCGAGCTCTTTGGTTTTCTCAGGCCAGCCCAATGTGGAAAACGGCACCAAAGCAGACGAGTACCAAGTGTCCAAAACATCTTCATCGCGCAAAAGCAGGCCGTCGTAGCCTGCAGATTGGGCCTTGACGCGCGCTTCAGCTTCGTTGCGAGCCACAAAAATTTCGCCATTGGCGCCGTACCACGCCGGAATCTGATGACCCCACCAAAGCTGCCGGCTGATGCACCAGTCCTGGATGTTGTTCATCCACTGGTCGTAGGTGTTCACCCAGTTTTCGGGCACAAATTTCACCTCGCCGGTGGCCACCGCGTCGATGGCCTTTTGGGCGATGCTTTTGCCTTCTTCTCCGTTGACCGATGCGGTCGGTTTTCGCACCGCCACAAACCACTGATCGGTCAACATAGGCTCCACCACTTGTCCGGTGCGCGCGCAAATCGGCACCGCGTTTTTGTGCGGCACCGCTTTTTCAAGCAAGCCCAACACCTCAAGGTCGCGCAACACCGATTTACGCGCCACAAAGCGGTCCTGGCCTCGGTACGCAGCGGGTGCGTTGTCGTTGATCTTGGCGTCCAGCGTGAAGATGGTGATCAGCGGCAGGTGGTGACGCTGCGCGCAGGCGTAGTCGTTGAAATCGTGCGCGCCGGTGATCTTCACGCAGCCCGAGCCGAATTCGCGATCGACGAAGTCGTCGGCAATGATGGGAATTCGGCGGTCGCACAAAGGCAAATCGACAAACTTGCCGACCAAGTGTTGGTAGCGCGCATCTTCCGGATGAACCGCCAGCGCGCCGTCGGCCATCATGGTTTCCGGGCGCGTGGTCGCTATGTGCATGCCGCGCATCGGCAACCCGTCAGCGCCTGTTTGCGGGCCGTCGCTGAACGGATATTCGATGTGCCACATGAAGCCGTCGCGTTCTTCTTTTTCGACTTCCAGATCTGACACCGCCGACTTCAGCACCGGGTCCCAGTTCACCAAGCGCTTGCCCCGATAAATCAGGCCTTCTTCGTACAGCTGCACAAAGGTGTCGGTCACCACCTTGGAGCGTGGCTCGTCCATCGTGAAATATTCATGCGGCCAACTCACCGACGCCCCCATGCGGCGCATTTGCTCGGTGATGATGGAACCCGACTCTTCCTTCCACTCCCACACTTTGGCGACAAAGTTCGTGCGACCCAGGTCGATCCGGTTGAGCTTTTGCGCCTCCAGCTGACGCTCCACCACGATCTGCGTCGCAATGCCGGCGTGGTCAGTGCCCGGCACCCACAGGGTGTTGTCGCCGCGCATGCGGTGATAGCGCGTGAGCGAATCCATGATGGTCTGGTTGAATGCGTGCCCCATGTGCAGCGTGCCGGTCACGTTGGGCGGTGGCAGTTGAATGCTGAATGACGGCTTGTTCGCATCCAGCGTGGGCTCGTAAACACCACTTTTTTCCCACAATGCACCCCAGTGGGCTTCGATGGCGGCGGGCTCGAAAGATTTGGCAAGTTCGGTCATGGAGAGGGCTTTTTGCACGGGCTAAAAGTGGCGGGAAGCGTTGCGAAATCCAGCTTCCAAAGAGGCCTCGAGTGTAAGTGGCACCGCCTTGCTGATATGGTTCCGCAGCTGCGTCTTATGAGTGATTTGCCGAGTCATTTACCGACTCATTTCCTGAGAGATGTCCATGCGTCCCAGCCGTCTAAAAATGCGTCCAAAAACCATCTGTGTCGTTTCCTGTCTTGCACTTTTGTCGGCCTGCGGCGGTGGCTCTGACGGCGGCACTTCCGCCGCGACGTCCGAGACGCCTGGCTGCGATGTGGCGAGCCAGAAAGACTGGCTGCGCGCCTACATGGTCGATCAGTATTTTTGGACCGGCACCTCGCCCAATCCCGAGCCTGCGAGCTACAGCACCGTGCAAAACTATTACGACGCGTTGCTGTTCACGGGCGACGCTTTGGTGCCCAAAGACAAGTGGAGCTACATCACACCCACCGCCACCTACAGCCAGTTTTTTGGTGCTGGCAAAACCATGAGCTACGGCATCTTCGTGAACGGCATTGAAGGCGTGTTGCCGCTGCGCGTGCGCTACGTCGAGCCGAAGTCACCTGCCGCAACGCAGGGGCTCAAGCGCGGCGACGTCATCCTCTCGGCCAACACGCGCAGTGCGTCGGAGCTGATCACGAGCAAAGACTTTTCGGTGCTCACGCCCGCCGCCGTGGGCGACCGCCTGGAGCTGCAGATTGAAGGCACAACCGGGCCGCGCAGCGTCACCCTCACGGCGGCCACTTTCGACCTGACGCCCGTGTCTGTTGGTCAGGTGTTGACGCTTCCCAACGGCGCGCGAGCCGGCTACGTGTTGCTGAAAGACTTCATCTCGCAGGCCGAGGCGCCCTTGGCAGCAGCGTTCGCCAACTTCCGTGCGCAGCGTGCCACCGAGCTCATCATTGACCTGCGCTACAACGGCGGCGGCTTGTTGAGCACCTCGAATTTGCTGGCCTCGTTGGTGGCCGGCGATGCGGCAGCCGGCCAGGTTTTCGTGCAACTCAATCGCAATGCGCGCAATCAGGCCGCGAACTCGACGTTTCGGCTCAACGCCGCCAACGCATCAGTACCTGTCCTCGGATTCAGCCGCGTTGTGGTGCTCTCGGGCTCACGCACCTGCTCGGCCAGCGAACTCCTCGTCAATGGTTTGAAACCGTACGTCAACGTCGTCACTGTCGGCGCCGCAAGCTGCGGAAAACCGTTTGGCTTTTACCCTGTGGACCACTGCGGCAACACGTTCAGCGCGGTCAACTTCGAGACGGTGAACGCATTGGGGCAGGGCCGTTACTACAACGGCATCGCCCCAACTTGCACTGCCACAGATAACTTCACGGGCGAGTTAGGTGCTGTGTCAGAAAGTCTCACCGCCGCGGCCGTGGACTACCTGCAAACAGGCGCGTGCTCAACCGTTGCGGCGGCAGCGGCAAACAGCGCGCCTTCAAGGCGCCGCGCACTGGGCTTCAGCGAAGTTCCGAACCGACGGCCAGATTGATTTCCGGATGAATGCTGGAGACGCCGAAACAAATGACAAATCAATCCAGCGCCAGCAAGCGTCGCCGCTTTTGTGTCTGGTCGATGTAGAGCTGCAAAGCTCGCAACCCGTCACGCGCAGGGTCGACCAGCTCGCAGCCCAACCTCACGCCTCTTGAGTCGGCGCCGATGGAACTCACGTGCTGCATCCGCAGGCTCGTCAAGATGCGGGTGTCTGCGTCCAGGTCGAGTTGCACGTTGTTGATGACCACGCCCGGTGACATCGGGGGCACGTTCTCGGGCAAGAAAATGGCGCAGCCGCTGATGCTCACATCCAGGATGCGCAGGCTCAACTTCATGTCTGGAATCATCGGGTGGCGCAGCCGTGCGGTCGGGCTGCTGCGCAGCAAAGGGCGCACGCGGTAGTCGTTGCGGCGCTGGAAGCGAAACGCTTCAGCGGGGAAGGCGCAATTCAAAGCGCAGCCATTGTCGGCGTGCACGATCACCAGATCGCTCACGTCGAACTGCAATTTAATGCGGTCCAGGTAGCCCACCACGACGGCCTCGTCGCGCTCGGTCAGCGCTTGCAATTGAGCCATCGATGCGTCGGTATTGAAGGTCAGCGCGTCGTGGGTGGCGTCAATGTCGCACAGGGTCACGTTGATCATCCGACCGTCGGGTGCGTTGAGGTTGAGCGCGACGTTGGCATCGCGAAGCTGCTTTAGCAGGGCGGTGATTTCCGTGCGTGAAGACAAGCGGAAATTGTCCAAGTCGTTGGGCGCATCTCTCGCTTCGTTCACGGGCGCCGCCATATCTTTAGGCAGCGCGTCACGGGGATTCAAAAATTCATCGTTGCGCATGGCGTGTCCTGCACGTTAAGTAGGGATCAAGCGCTTCAATGCAAAATTTTCGAGCTTCCGGTGAGCATGTCGTCAAGGTCATCGAGCCAAGGCTCGGCCAGCTGGCGAATCTCGGCGTCGTTGATCAAAATTCGCTGCATCACGCGCGATTTCAGCTGCGCTTCTTCGCGGATCAATGGCTTTTCCGCGGCGGCGTGCTTCAGCTGCGAAATCAACATCGCGCAGGCGCCTTCCAGTTTCACGACTTCGTCCCAGTTGCCAGCGCGCGCGGCAGCCAGCATGTCTTGGCTGGCGTCTTCGATGGCTTGGTAATAACTCAGCAGGGTGGCGTTCATGGGCGTCGATGTAGCGTGATGATGTTTGGTCAGGTTCATGTCACTGGACGTTGGGCGAGTTGGCGCGTGTGCCTGAAGCGGCGGAAGGAGAAGCGCGGGCTGACGCAGTTCTTGTGGGCTTTGGGTTTTGCGTGTCGGTTGTTGCGTGCATGTGGGATGTGGCTTTCGTACAGACATTGCATTCAATATCGGACATGTCTGTGAGCACTTGAGGCGCTAACAAGCCAAATTACTTGTTTCTGTTTCAGCGAACCAAAAGGAAAACCACCCGGAACTCTGGCGGGCTCGGGGCGGTTGGACATTTTTTGGCGCGCTTGGCTTTCCTTTTCCGCGATCGCGGCG
>JBBRGA010000086.1:0-14941 GCA_038241115.1 Burkholderiales bacterium
GAAATGCCGCGCCCCTCGTCTGAAACGGTCAGTTTGGCGTGGTCAGCCTCGACCACCAAAGTGACCGACAGCGTGCTGCCGTCGGGCGTGTTTTTGATGGCGTTGTGCAACAAGTTGCGTGTGAGTTCGCGCAGTGCCCACTCGAAGCTGCGCACTTCGCAGGCCACCACTTCCACCGAAAACACCAAGCGGTGGTCGGTGATGAGGGGCGACAAATCAAGCGCCACGGCGCGCACTGCTTCGGCCCAGTCGACCACCGGCGTGTCGCGTTGCAGGCGCAGCTGTTCGACCTTGGCCAAGGCCAGCATCTGGTTGGCCAGCTCGGTCGCGCCTTGCACCGTGTGTTCAATTTCGCGCAGCGCTTGTTGTGGCTCGACATCGCCGCGCAACGCCGACTGAACTTGTACTTTCAACACCGCCAGTGGTGTGCGCAATTGGTGTGAGGCGTCGCGCACGAAACGCTTTTGGTGAGCCAGCAAGTTGGACAAGCGCAGCATGACCTGGTTGGTGGCGGCTATGAGTGGCTGCAGTTCGCGCGGTGCCTGCGCGGACGCGATCGGCTCGAAATCGTTTTCATCCCGATTGTTCAGGTGCTCGCTGAGCGCGCGCACGGGCCGCGTGGCGCGCTGCACCGACCACACCACCACCGCCGCAATCACCAGCAGCAGCAAGGCTTCGCGCCACAAGGTGCCCAGCAGGATTTGGCGTGCCAGTGTTTGCCGCAGCTCCAGTGTTTCGGCCACCTGCACCGTGGCCATGCCTTGTCCGTTCACGCCAGACACCGGTTGCAGCAACACCGCCACCCGCACCGCCTCGCCGCGGTAGCTGTCGTCGTAAAAATCAACCAGTGCGGCGTACAGACCTTTGGCAGGCAGCGTGCCTCGATAGGCCGGCAGTTCGGCGTAGCCCGACACCATCTCGCCCTTGAAGCCGGTCACCTTGTAGTACATGCGGCTGCGGTTGTCGGCCTCGAACGGCTCCAGCGCGGCGTACAGCAGGTTGGCGCTGACTTGCGCGGTGTCGCCCTGGCCGTTGACATCGAGCAACTCGCCAATGGACTTGGCAGACGCCAGCAGGGTGCGGTCGTAGGCGGTGTCGGCGGCGCTGAGTGCCTGGCGGTACAACACCACGGTGTTCATTGCAATGAAGGCCAACACCGGCAGCAAGATGCCCACCAGCAGCTGAGTGCGCATTGGCCAGGAGCTGAAGTTGTGAGGCACGGCGCGGATCAAGGCTGAGCTCGCAGCAAGTAGCCCAAACCGCGCAGCGTTACCAACTCGACCCCGGTGTGCGCCAAGCGCTTGCGCAAGCGGTAGGCCACCACTTCAATGGCTTCAACCTGCATCTCGGTCTGGCCGGGAAACACACACTCGAACAGGCGCTCTTTGGACACCGCACGGCCTGCCTGGGCCAACACCGCGCGCAACAGCGCAGCCTCGCGTGGTGCCAAGTCCATGGGCGCGTCGTTGAAGCACACCGCCGAGCTGGTGCTGTCTTCGCGCAGACCACAAAACGCAGGTCGGAGCGCGTCACGCTCTGAGGCCGGCAAGGCGCGCCGGGCCAAAGCGCGGACGCGGGCTTCCAGTTCGTCAAGGTCGAACGGCTTGGGGAGGTAGTCGTCGGCCCCAGCGTTCAAACCCAAAATACGGTCGCCCACGGTGCCGCGCGCGGTGAGGATGAGCACTGGCGCGCTCAAGCCCTCGGCGCGAGCGGCGCTCAGCACTTGCAGGCCGTCCATGCCGGGCAGGCTGAGGTCGAGAACCACCACATCGGGCAGACTGGCGCGCCATCGGTCGAGCGCCCGCAAACCATCAGCACACACCAGAACCTGCATGCCGCGCCGCTCGAAGCTGCGCTGCAAAGTGGTTTGCATGGCGAGGTTGTCTTCGATGAGCAGCAGCTTCATGGCGCGCCACCGTAACCGAAGGCTGCACGCACACAGCAGCTAGCGGTTTCCCTAGTGCGCCGGACAGCCGAATGACAGCTTGGCGCGCCACCATATGCGCTTCGTTATTCATCTTCAGGAGACTTCCATGCGCCGCGATACCTTCTTGAAATCTTTGGCCGCCTCGGTTGCCGCTTCGTTGGCTGCCGGTGTGTTGCCCAGCACCGTGTTCGCTGCCGGTGCCAATTTAAAAATGATGATTCCGGCCAACCCCGGCGGCGGTTGGGACACCACCGGCCGCGCCCTGGGCAAGGCCATGCAAGAGGCCGGTGCGGCTTCGGTGAGCTACGACAACAAAGGCGGCGCGGCCGGTGCCATCGGCTTGGCGCAATTTGTCAACGGCAGCAAAGCCGATGCCAACGCGGTGATGGTGATGGGTGCCGTGATGCTGGGCGGCATCATCACCGGCAAGCCGCCGGTGAGTCTGAGCCAGGCCACGCCGATTGCGCGCCTCACCAGTGAATACAACGCCTTTGTGTTGCCTGCCAATTCGCCTTTCAAAACCATGAAAGACGTGGTCGAGCAAATGAAAAAAGACCCCGGCAGCGTGAAGTGGGGCGGCGGCTCGCGCGGCTCCACCGAGCACATCGCGGCGGCCATGATCGCGCGTGAAGTGGGCGTTGACCCATCAAAGATCAACTACGTGGCCTTTCGCGGCGGTGGAGAGGCCACTGCCGCCATCCTGGGCGGCAATGTGACGATTGGCGGCAGCGGCTACAGCGAGTTTGCCGAGTACATCAACGCCGGCAAGATGAAGGCGATTGCGGTCACCTCTGACAAGCGTCTCAAGGGCGTGGACGTGCCCACACTGAAAGAGATGGGCATTGACGTGGTGATCGGCAACTGGCGCGGCGTGTATGCCGCCGCTGGCATCACGCCGGAGCAGCGCAAGGCCTTGGTCGACTTGATGGTGGCGGCCACCAAAACCAAATCGTGGGCCGAGTCGCTCGAGAAAAACAACTGGACGCCCGCACTGATGACGGGCCCGGCGTTTGAAAAGTTCGTCGACGACGAATTTGCCAGTCTTCGCGCCGTGATGGTCAAGTCGGGAATGATCTGACATGTCCAGGCCGCAGCTGCTCATTGGGGCCGGCAGTTTGGTGGGCGGATTGGCGCTGGCGGTGGGCGCCTTGCAAATCAGCTCAGACGCGGGTTACGCCGGCGTAGGCCCCAATTTTTTGCCTTGGGTGGTTGCGCTGGGCTTGATGGTGTGCGGTGTCTTGATGGTGCGCGAGGCACGCAGCGGCGGCTTTCGCAACATGGAAGAACCCACCGGTGCCGCCACCGGTCATTGGTGGGGCTTTTTGTGGGTCAGCGCGGCGCTTTTGTTGAACGCCGCGCTCATCACCACCATCGGTTTCATTGCGAGTTGCACCCTGTGTTTTGTGCTGGCGGTGCGCGGCTACAAGTCGGCCGAGGGCCGGCTGGACATGAGCGCGCGCGCTTTGCTGGTCGATGCAGCCATCGGATTTTCGATTGCCGCTCCGGTGTTCTGGATGTTTACCAAGCTGCTGGCCATCAACTTGCCCGGCCTCACTTCAACGGGCTGGATCTGACATGCTGGACGCATCATGATGGAGACGTGGAACAACCTGATGCAGGGTTTCATGACGGCGGGCACGCCGATCAACCTGCTGTGGGCTTTGGTGGGCTGCACCATAGGCACGGCCATCGGCGTGTTGCCCGGCATCGGCCCGGCCACGGCAGTGGCAATGTTGCTGCCCATCACGATGAAGGTGGAGCCGACCGCGTCGATGATCTTTTTTGCGGGCATCTATTACGGCGCCATGTACGGCGGCTCGACCACCTCCATCTTGTTGAACACGCCGGGCGAGTCGGCGTCCATGGTCACCGCCATGGAAGGCAACCGCATGGCCAAAAACGGGCGCGCGGGCGCGGCCCTGGCCACGGCCGCCATCGGCAGTTTTGTGGCCGGCACCATCGCCACGGTGTTGGTGACTTTCTTCGCGCCGGTGGTGGCCACTTACGCGGTGCGTTTGGGCCCGCCCGAGTACTTCATGCTGATGGTGTTGGCCTTCACCACCGTGAGCGCAGTGCTGGGCAAAAGTGCGTTGCGCGGCATGACGGCGCTGCTCATCGGCTTGACCATGGGCCTGGTAGGCATCGACCAAATCACGGGCCAGGCACGCTACACCGGCGGGGTGCCAGAGTTGATGGACGGCCTGGAAGTGGTGCTGATTGCGGTGGGTTTGTTTGCGGTGGGCGAAGCGCTGTACATGGTTCTGTACGAGGGGAAAACCGTCGAGACGCAAAACAAACTCAGCAAAGTTCACATGACGCGCGCCGAGTGGTCGCGGTCGTGGCCGGCGTGGTTGCGGGCCACGGCCATCGGTTTCCCGTTTGGCACCATCCCGGCCGGTGGCAGCGAGATTCCTACATTCTTGAGCTACGCCGCCGAGAAAAAGTTGTCCAAGAATGCCGACGAATTTGGAACCATTGGCGCGATCGAAGGCGTGGCCGGCCCCGAGGCGGCCAACAACGCAGCGGTCACGGCCACCTTGATTCCACTGCTCACGCTGGGCATACCCACTTCCAACACCACCGCCATTTTGTTGGGGGCGTTTCAAAACTACGGCATCCAACCGGGCCCTCAGCTGTTTGAAAAAAATTCGGCCTTGGTGTGGGCCCTGATCGCGTCGCTCTACATCGGCAATGTGATGCTGTTGATACTGAATTTGCCGTTGGTCGGGCTGTGGGTGAAGTTGCTGAAAATCCCCAAGAGCTACCTGTATTCGGGCATCTTGATCTTTGCCACCGTTGGCGTTTACGGCATGCGCCAATCGGCCTTCGACCTGGTGCTTTTGTACGCGATCGGCCTGCTGGGCGTGATGATGCGGCGCTACGACTTTCCAACTGCACCGGTGGTTGTGGGCATGATCCTGGGGCCGCTGGCCGAGGCGCAAATGCGCAACGCGCTGTCCATCGGCGAGGGCAAGTGGAGCGTGTTCATCGAGCGGCCGATGTCACTGACCTTGCTGCTCATTGTTCTGGCGGTGCTGGTGATCCCGCGTTTGCTGGCGCGGCGCAAGGTTTCGACGGCCGCGGCTTGAAGAGCCATAACAGGCAGAACAGCCTGAGCCGCAACAGGCGTTAGTTGGTCGCCCCAGCTGCCTTGGCGCGCTCACCTTGCGCAGCCAAGGCTTGTGTGTCCGCCGGCGCCTGCGTCGGCCAGCCTTGCAGGTGGTTGATGGAAATGCCTGCCAACGCGGCAATCCATTCGTGCATGTCGTTCAAGCAGGCAATTTGGTGAAACTCCTTGCCGCCCGCATGCAAGAAGGCTTCGCGCGCTTCCATGTTGATTTCTTCCAGCGTTTCCAGGTTGTCCGATGTAAAGCCGGGGCACATCACATCGACGCGCTGCGTACCTTTTTGAGCCATGGATATGAGCGTCGGCTCGGTGTAAGGCTGTAGCCACTCGGCCTTGCCCAAGCGACTTTGGAAAGTGACCACCACGAAGTCTTCGGCCACACCCAAGCGCTGGCGCATCAGGCGCGCGGTTTTCAAGCATTCGCAGTGATACGGGTCGCCCAGACCCAAAGTGCGTTTGGGCACGCCGTGAAAACTGAGCACCAATTTTTCGGGCTTGCCGTTGGCGGTCCAGTGGTCGGTCACACGCTTGCACAGGGCGTTGATGTAGCCGGGGTCGTCGTGGTAGTGGTTGATAAAGCGCAGCTCGGGCACGTTGCGGGTGCGCTGTGCCCAGCTGCAAACCGCGTCGATGATGCTGGCGGTGGTCGTGCCTGAGTACTGTGGGTACAGCGGCAAGATCAGCACCCGCGTGGCGCCGCCCGCTTTGACTTCGTCGAGCACCTGGTTCATGGCGGGTGTGCCGTAGCGCATCGCCATGCGCACCGTCACGTGATGCCCGCGTTCGCCCAGGTAGCCTGCCAACAGCTGCGCTTGCTTTTTGCTCCACACCATCAACGGAGAGCCTTCGGGCGACCAAATGCTGGCATATTTTTTGGCCGACTTGGCCGGACGCACTCGAAGAATGACGCCGTGCAAGATCAACAGCCAGAGCAGGCGCGGCACTTCCACGACGCGGGCGTCACCTAAAAACTCAGCCAAAAAACGGCGAAGTGCTGCCGGTGTGGGCGCGTCCGGTGTGCCGAGGTTGCACAGAATGATGGCGGTGCTGCTGGGGCTGCCGTGACGGTAGGGAGGTTCAATCGCGAAAGACATGAAAACCGAGGGCTAAGGGTTGATGAAGTGGGTGAGTGGCCGCAGCCGAGCGCCGCCGCTCAAGCGCCGCGCCCAGAGCTTTGTTCGCCGTTGTTCTGTGCGCCATTGGTAACGGTAACGGTATCGGCGTTGCCATTGACGTTGGCATTGCCGTTGAAGTCGACGCTCATACCGCCGTCGTGAGCACGGCTCAGTGTGGCGGACGCCTCGTTGACGGCGTACGGCAGCAGGTCGAGCAGCACCTGACGAATGTCAATCGGCTTGGGCCAAAAACCGTTGAAACCGGTGGCCATGGCTTTGGCAATGTCCTCGTCGAGCGCGTCTGCCGAACACATGAAAGCGGGGGTCAGCTTCGAGCCGAGCTGATTGCGCAGCAACGCCAAAAGTTCGTGGCCACTCATGTCGGGCAAGTTGGCGTCGAGCACCAAAACGTCCGGTGTCCAGTGAGTGATCAAGGCCAAAGCCTCGGCTGCGTCTTCGGCAACCTGCAGTTCGACACCGCCGCGCTGCGCCAACATCGCGCCGAAGAGCATGGCGTTGACGCGGTTGTCTTCCACGTACAGCAAACGCAGCGGTGCGGTGAACTCATCGGCAAGTGGCAGCGGCTGCGTCATGGCTTGGCTAGGTGGGTTAGAGCGTACAAATTTGTGCCGCAAGGAACCCGCACAGCGGCGCGTTCAGAGTTGCCTTGCAATGTAATTGACAAAGCGCGGCGGTTGGTCGGAGGTGTCTTGCACAAGGCAGTTCGGCGCCGTCTGAAGCGGACAAACGGCGTGCTTTCAAACCACCTTCAAAGCTACAAATTCTTGCGTCGATGGGCTGAAGTCGGGGTGTCAACGGCGACCAGAATCTCAAAGCGGACGGTCGGCGTGGTGACTTCCAGCGGAGACGCGCCCAGGCCGATCACGCCGCTGCCGTGCAGGGTGCAATTGCCGCGCCGCAGGCCAACGATCTCGGTTTCGTTCGAGAAGCGCACATAGGTCCCGTTGTAGCTGAGGTCGTTGAGGCGAAAGCTGCCGCCATGCCAATCGATACGCGCATGTGAGCGCGACACATGCGAGTCGTTGATGCAGTAGTTGGCCTGCGGGCTGCGTCCCAGTACCACCGGCATGGCCGAGCCCGCATAGACCCGAGTCAAATCCAGCCAGGTCAGGCGAATGCCGCCGGGCTCGGCGGCAGGAATGATGTCGCCGTAGGTGGTTGAGGCCGAATCGGTGAAGCGGTGCGTTTCCAGCACGTAAACATGAACCGCCTCTGAGCGACCGCGCAGTTGCATGCGGTCCAGGCTGCGAAAGCGTGCTTGTTGCAAAGGTGTGAGCGCTTCTACGACATTGGAGGTGGCCAGGGTTTCATCGTCACCGGCATGTTCGAGCAAGCGCGCGGCCACGTTCACCGAATCGCCGAACACATCACCCGCCATTTCCACCACCGCGCCATGGTCCAAGCCCACTTGCAGTCGCAATCCTTGAACCGTCGTCGGGCGGATCAAGACATTCAGGGCTTGCGCTGCAGTGGTGTCCGACGCCCAAAGTTCGAGCGCGAGGTGCATGTCGTCGGCCGCTTCCACGGCGTCGAGCGCCGTTTCGAAGACGGCCATCAAACCGTCACCCAAGGTCTTGATGACACGTCCGCTGTGCCGGACCACAACGCCGTCGAGCATGGTCACGCACTGCGTCACCAGTGCAGTGGCTTCGGTGTTGCCCAGGTTCTCAAACAGCGCCGTGCTGCCTCTGAGATCAGCAAAGATCACGGTGCGACTTTGCGTCTGCGGTTGAGGCGATGTCATGGGCGGTGAGTCTAGCTTTTCGTGACCCAATGCACAAAAAAAGGCCCGCCTGCTCCGGTGAAACAGGCGGGCCGCGATGGGTCGCGCTGGGTCGTGCTGGGTCGCGCTGGGTCGTTGTGATCAATGTGGGCAGCTATCCGCCGCTGAGTGCAGTGACGTCCCGCCAATGCGCAGCACTCAAAGGTTGTCCAGATACGTCCTCAGTTTGTCCGAGCGGCTCGGGTGTTTGAGTTTGCGGATGGCCTTGGCTTCAATTTGACGGATGCGCTCGCGCGTCACGTCGAACTGTTTGCCCACCTCTTCCAGCGTGTGGTCGGTGCTCATCTCGATGCCGAAGCGCATGCGCAGAACCTTGGCTTCACGCGGCGTCAGGCTGTCGAGGATGTCTTTGACCACATCGCGCAAACCGGCTTGCATGGCGGCCTCAATGGGCGCGGTGTTGTTGGTGTCTTCGATGAAGTCACCCAAGTGCGAGTCGTCGTCGTCACCAATCGGCGTTTCCATGCTGATCGGCTCTTTGGCGATCTTCATGATCTTGCGGATTTTGTCTTCCGGGATCTCCATTTTCTCGGCCAGCGTCGGCGCGTCGGGCTCGAAGCCAAACTCTTGCAAGTGCTGGCGGCTCAAGCGGTTCATTTTGTTGATCGTCTCGATCATGTGAACCGGTATGCGAATGGTGCGCGCCTGGTCGGCAATCGAACGCGTGATGGCCTGACGAATCCACCACGTGGCGTAGGTCGAGAACTTGTAGCCGCGACGGTATTCAAACTTGTCCACCGCCTTCATCAAACCGATGTTGCCTTCTTGAATCAAGTCCAAGAATTGCAGACCGCGGTTGGTGTATTTCTTGGCGATGGAAATGACCAAGCGCAAGTTGGCCTCGATCATTTCTTTCTTCGCATCGCGTGACGACTTTTCGCCCTCGTTCATGCGCTTGTTGATCTTTTTCAAATCGTCCAGTGGCACCACGGCGCGCGCTTGCTGATCGGTCAGCTTCTTTTGCAGCTCTTGCACTGGCGGCAAATTGCGCGCCAGGATCACGCTGTAAGACTTGTTGGCGGCAACCTCTTTTTCAGCCCACTTCAGGTTGAGCATGTTGGGCGGAAAGTGCTTGATGAAGTGCTCTTGCGGCATTCCGCATTTGTCCACCAGGATCTTGCGCAGCTCGCGTTCGTAGCGACGCACGTCATCGACTTGAGAACGCAAGATGCCGCAAAGTTTTTCAATGGTCTTGACCGTGAACCGCACCGTCATCAACTCGGTGCTGATGGCCTGCTGTGCCTTGGTGTAGGAGGCGGACTCGTAGCCGTCTTTCTCAAACGCTTTGCGCATCTTGTCGAAATTGATGCGCAGCGTGTCAAAGCGGATCAGCGCCGCCACTTTCAGTTCTTCCAGCTTCTTGGTCAGCGCTTTGCTGCCGCCGTTGCCGTCGTCGTCATCCTCTTCGTCCATGAAGTCGACATCTTCTTCGGCGACGTAGTCGTCGGCTTCGCCTTCAGACACAAAGCCGTCTACTGCTTCGGATATTTTCATGTCCCCGCTGCGAATGCGGTCGGCGTAAACCAAGATCTCGGCGATGGTGGTGGGCGACGCGCTGATGGCGTGCATCATGGCCTGCAGGCCGCCTTCAATGCGCTTGGCGATCTCGATTTCGCCCTCGCGGGTGAGCAGTTCGACGGTGCCCATTTCGCGCATGTACATGCGCACTGGGTCGGTGGTGCGGCCGAACTCAGAGTCCACCGTAGAAAGCGCCGCTTCGGCGGCTTCTTCGGCTTCCTCCTCGGTGGCGGCGGCAGAGCCTCCACCAGCGATCAATAGTGTGGCGGCGTCAGGTGCTTGCTCGTACACCGCGATGCCCATGTCGTTCAACATCGACACGATGGCTTCCAAAATCTCCGCATCCATCAGCTTTTCGGGCAGGTGGTCGTTGATCTCCTGGTGCGTCAGGAAGCCACGCGTCTTGCCCATCTTCATGAGCGTTTTCAGCTCGTGGCGACGTTTGGCGGCTTCTTCTTCGGTAAGCGCGGTTTCTTCGAGGCCGAACTCGCGCATCAACGCGCGCTCTTTGGCGCGAGACACCTTCATTCGCAGCGGTTTGACTTTGACGGCTTCGTCGCCCGCGACGGCCGCGACCTCGACCTCTGGCTCGCCTTCGAGGTCGGCTTCAATGTCCGAAAAGTCCTCTTCCGAAGGCGCTGGTTTTTTGCCTTCAACCTCTTTCGGCTTGCGCCCGCGCTTGACTTCAGCCGCAGGAGCCATCGCTTTGGCCGCCGCCTTGGCGGTGGCCTTTGGCATCTTCGCCGTCATTTCGACCTTGTCGGCTTTGGCGGGTTTTACAGGCTTGGCGGGTGCGGCGGCAGCGCTCTTCTTTGCGATCATGCAATTCCTCGAATGGTGATGTGGCTGACTTACTTGTCTGGGTTGCTTAACTAAGTCACTTAACGGAGCACACGTTGAACCCGAAACGCCGACCAACAACAGCGCTCAAAGGTGGCTGCCGGAATCGTTTTTGCAGGAAACAACGTTCACGTCGACGAGCGCAAAACCGCTTGAAAGAACAGTCAAACACTCAGCCTGATTCACGCCGAAAACTGAGCGTGAGCATGTCGTGTTGGCAGTCCTTGCGGGTGAGTTTGGCCTTGAGTGGTGACTCTGTTTCACAGAGTGGCCGGGGCCCGGAGGTGCTGCTGTCACGGTTGACGCGATGGCGAAAATCGGATTATACCCAAGCGCTCGTGTACCTAAGCACTGAATACGGCGTGGGAAGGCTCGCGGCAGGCCGGTTTCAGGCTTTCGCCCGCGCTCGAGATCAGCTCGAGATCAGCCCAAATTCAGCTCAACTTCTTCCAGCTTGGACCGAACGGTCGAAAGGTTGGCGCGTTGGCGATCCAGCACCGCCAGCAAGAAGACATCTGCGTGGGCCGCCAACGTGCGCAGCACATGGTGGCGCGACGCGGTGCTGGTGATTATTTCTTGCGTGGGGTCGGTCATGCCCATGTTGCGTGAAGCCTGTTGGTGCGAGCGCAGGATTGCACTGCTGCTGACAGCGGACAGCGTCATGTCCACGGGATGGTCCTCGCGCGTTTCGCGTGCCAGCACCAAGCCTGTGTTGCTGTCCACCACGGCGCAGCCCAACAGCCCGTCCAAGTGCCGCATGTGGGCCAAGGCAAGTTGCGCGCGCGCGGGCTCAATCGGCGCAGTTGATTGCTTTGAAGCTTCTTCAGCCAGTGAAAAACTGATGGGCGCTGGCGTGCGTGCACCGACACGCGGCCCTGGTAGTTTTTTGACTTGGTTCCAAACGCGCAACAGCGCGTTCCACACCGACGAAGGGCTGGTCAGCGGCTCATCGATGACCTGCACTGAAACGCCGGTGGGCCACGTGACCGCGTGGATCCGATGCGTCATGCCGCTGGCCCCCGGTGGCACCATGAACAGAAGGTTGGGGCAGCGCCAGGTGCTTGACGCACAGGCTTCACGCATGCTGTCTAAAAGGGCGTCTAACGCGTGCGGCTGCATGGCCCCCACGATCACCACCGTGAGGTGGCTGCGCTCCATCAGCACCACCGCAATCTCGGCGTTCTCGCGGCCTTGGGCGCGCACGTCGGCGCGGTAAATCTTCAGCGTCTCTTCATGGCGTCTCACTAGAGTGGTTCGCTCGATGGTGGCCAGTGTGCGCAGGGTGGCCTGCTCGCGGAGGTGCAGGCGGTCAAGCGGTCTGCCGCCGGCATCAGAAAGTGCGCGCACCACCTCTGCTGCCCACAAGCCGCTGGGGTCGACAAGCGTGATCAGGCGGCTGGCAGTTTCCAGGTCGGATCGAGTCGCTGCAAAGTGTTCGCGGATGGCTTGCGCAGGTGAACCACTGAACACCAGATCGTGCTGATGGCGGTCGACGAGGTGACCGCTCTGATTCAGGTCGCTGACCGCCGTTTCCAGAATGGCCGTGGCCGCAAAGCCCTGATCGCCGACGTCGCCAGATGCCGATGGCCTGGGGTCACTTTGCCCATTCGAAGGCTTGCTGCTTTCAAGCTCACCGAATAAAGACGACAACATGGGCGACCTTCCTGTACGGACGAGCGCAAGAAAAAGCGCGCCCAGCTGAGGTCTCAGTTTAGGCATGCGCTCGGCGCCGTCTATCCCTAGAGTTGCAAGTTTTTGTAGCCATCCAATGTGGCGCCTACCGGCGGGCCGACTTGCGTAATATCAGCGTCCAATTCATTGAGCGACACGAAATGATCTCGTCCTCTGCTGCGTTACCGGCTGCCGCACCGCCCCTTCGTCAAGACGCCGGCCTGATCGGCCTGATTGGCACGGCGCACCTCATCAGCCATTTCAGTCAGCTGCTGCTGGCACCGCTGTTTCCTTGGTTGAAAGACGCGTTTAACGCCAGTTACGCCGAGTTGGGACTGCTGATGTCGGTGTTTTTTGTGGTGTCTTGCGCCTCTCAAGCCGCCGCTGGTTTTGCCGTGGACCGCTTCGGCCCGCGGCCCATTCTGTTGGCGGGCCTCGGCATTTTGGGTACGGCGGCTCTCGGATTTGCCTTCAGCCACAGCTACGCCACGTTGCTCTTTTTCTCGGCATTGGCGGGCCTCGGCAACGGCGTGTTTCACCCGGTGGACTTCACCTTGCTGAACCGCAAAGTGCATGCCTCGCGTTTGGGCCACGCCTTCAGCGTGCACGGCATCACCGGAAGCCTGGGCTGGGCGCTGGCACCCGCCCTGTTGGTACCCATCACCCTGGCCTACTCCTGGCGTGCAGCTTTGATGTGCGCTGCGGCATTGATCTTTGCGGTGCTGGCATTGATGTGGATTTACCGCGATCGATTGGCGCTGCCTCTGCCCAGCGATGTTGCTCAAGCCGTTGACGATCACAAGCCAGTCCCGACCCCGGAAGGCAACTTCGATTTCCTGAAGATCCCTGCGGTTTGGATGTGTTTTGCCTTTTTCCTTTTCAATGCCATGGTGCTCAGCGCGGTGCAGGCGTTCGCGCCTGAAGCCGCACGTTTGTTGCACGCGGTGCCCATAGCGGCTGCGGCCATGTGCCTGACCACTTACATGCTTTGCAGCGCAGGCGGCATGGTGCTGGGCGGATTTTTGGCGTCCAACCCGGCACGCTGCGAGCGCGTCATCGCTGCCGGTTACGGCTTGTCGGCGGTGGTCGCTTTGAGCATGGCTTGGATCGACGTGCCCGGCGCATGGGTGCCGCTCATGTTTGGCGTGATGGGTTTCGCGTCAGGCACCGCCGGGCCCTCGCGCGATCTCATCGTCAAAAGCGCAGCTCCCGCCAACGCCACCGGCCGCGTTTACGGCGTGGTGTATTCGGGCCTGGACATTGGGCAGGCCGTGGCCCCATTGCTGTTCGGCACGTTGATGGACCATGGCCAGCCGATGCAGGTTTGGATCGGCATTGCGCTGTTGCAGTTGATGCTTATCGGCAGCGCGTTCAACGTGCGGCGGGTTCGCCGCACGGCTCAAGTCACAACCGCCTTGGGAGCTGCGACATGACGATCCATGCCCAGGCACGGCTTGGCGGTCACGCGCTGGTGGAAGCGTTGGTAGCCCAAGGCATCTCCACCGTTTTTGGGGTGCCGGGAGAAAGTTTTTTGGCCGTGCTGGACGGCTTTTATGAGCACCGCGATCAAATCCGTTTCATTGCTTGTCGACACGAAGGCGGTGCGGCTTTCATGGCCGAAGCGCAGGGCAAGCTCAGCGGCCGCCCCGGAGTTTGTTTTGTCACTCGCGGCCCAGGTGCTGCGAACGCCGCCATCGGCCTGCACACTGCGTTTCAGGACAGCACGCCGATGGTGCTTTTCATCGGTCAAGTCGCCAGCGACCAGCGTGACCGCGAAGCGTTTCAAGAGCTCGACTACCGCCAAGTTTTTGGACCTGGCACTCTGGGCATGGCCAAGTGGGTCGGCGAGGTGCACGATGCCAACCGCTTGCCGGAATACGTGGCCCGCGCGTTTCACACGGCTCAGCAAGGCCGACCCGGTCCGGTGGTGTTGGTGCTGCCCGAAGACATGCTCACGCAAATGACCGCGGCTCCTGTGGTGTTGCGTGAGGAATCAGGGCAAGTAACGAATGCGGCGCAAGCGGCACAACGGACGAAAGTGGCCCAAGCGTGGCCCGCACCTGGCGCACTGCGCGACATTCGGCGCATGTTGATGGCGGCGCAGCGCCCGTTTGTGATCGCCGGTGGCAGCGGCTGGGACGCAGTCAGTTGTCAGGCGCTGCAACGCTTTGCCGAGGCCTGGAACTTACCCGTGGGTTGTGCATTTCGGCGCCAGGATTTGTTCGACAACCGCCATCCCAATTACGCCGGCGATGTGGGTATTGCCATCAACCCTGCGCTGGCGCAGCGCATTGCCACAGCCGATTTGGTGCTGTGCGTTGGCGCGCGCTTGGGTGAAATGACCACGGGTGGCTACAGCCTGCTCGCCGCACCCCAACCCAGCCAAAAACTGATCCACATCCATGCCGGTGCCGAAGAGCTCGGCCGCGTGTACGCGGCTGACCTGTTGGTGCAAGCCGCCATGGCTTGCGCTGCCAAAGCGCTGGAGTCTTTGGCTGCGCCTGTCAGCGTGCCTTGGGCGTCTGAAACAGCGCAGGCACAGGCCGATTACCAAGCCAATTTGACCGCGCTGCCCGTCGAGCCGCTCGACATGGCCGTTGTCGTCAAAACGGTGCAACGACTGGCGCCATCGAATTCGGTTTTCACCAACGGTGCGGGCAACTTTGCGGGTTGGCTGCACCGCTATTGCCAATACCCCAGCCTGGCCGAGCACGGCCGCACCCAGCTCGCGCCCACCTCGGGTGCGATGGGCTACGGCGTGCCGGCGGCTGTCGCTGCAGCGCTGCTGTATCCAGAGCGCACGGTCATCAATTTCGCAGGCGACGGTGACTTTTTGATGACCGGTCAAGAGCTGGCCACTGCCACTGGTTACGGCGCGAAGAAGCTCATCGTCATCGTGGTCGACAACGGCAGCTTCGGCACCATCCGCATGCACCAGG